>JBGCDY010000557.1:0-11906 GCA_045105835.1 Chitinophagales bacterium | reverse complement strand
ATTAGAACATTGGTTATTAATTTATTACAAAGAAAAAATGTGAAAAACCGTATCGCTCAATTAGAGTATTTTCAAGACAATTTTGAGGCATTACTCAAATGGCTTAGAAACATAAAATTTTTATAAGAATGCCCTTTATCTCAATATCTTTAAATTTCATGAAATAACAAAACCCTATCCCTCCTTCTTCAATTTTTCCCTATCTTCCTCCCTCCAAAAAACAAACAAACACCTACTCTAAAATGAAAACCACCTTCAAAATACTCATCTCCCTACTCATCCTATTCTCCATAGCAGGCTCATCGGCTTACTACTATTTGCAGCCCAGTTATTCGGGCAACATCCCCTTGAAGGATTTAAAAGCCGAAGTCGAAGTCATTTATGACAAACACGGTGTCCCTCACATTTACGCCCAAAACGAAGAAGATGCCTATCGAGCATTGGGTTATGCACACGCCAAAGACCGACTCTTTCAGATGGAACTCATGCGACGAGCAGCCACAGGGCGATTATCCGAAATGTTTGGAGAAGCGACCATTGAAGCGGATAAAATGTTTCGGACTTTGGGCTTGGCGGACAAGGCATCGGAATGGGTGACACAGGAATTCAACAAAAGTGGTGGTGGCTATCAAACGGCTACTTTGGCTTATTTGGATGGCGTGAATCAGTATCTTTTTGAAGGACAAATGCCGCCCGAATTTCACCTATTGCAGCTCCCCAAAGATTCTTTTACGCTCGAAAACGTCTATCATGTAGCAGGTTATATGGCGTTTGGTTTTGCGCAAGCACAGAAAGTTGACCCGATTGTCACCAAAATCAAAAATGAATTGGGTGAAGAGTATCTGAAGGATTGGATATTGGATTGGAATCCCAAAGACCAAAAAATTCCCGTCCACATTCCCCTTTCTGATTCAACTAAAACTGCTGTTTTTGATACCAAAAAGAATGAAAAAACAGTTACTTCCATTGCCCATTCTGTCCATGAAATCTTAGAGAATCTACCCGTTGCGCCCTTTATTGGCAGCAATGCGTGGGTGCTTGCAGGCAGCAAAACCGCATCAGGTAAGGTGATTTTGGCGAACGACACCCACATTCGCAATTCCATGCCCAGTACTTGGTTTGAAGCCCATATCGAAGCTCCAAATTTCAGTTTGTATGGCACTTACCTCGGCTGTTCTCCCTTTGCGATGGTCGGACACAACGATAAGTTGGCTTGGGGTTTGACGATGTTTGAAAACGACGACATTGATTTTTACAGAGAAAAAGTCAACCCTGAAAATGCCAATCAAGTGTGGTTCAAAGACCATTGGGAAGATTTGGAGGTGCGTCAAGAAGTGGTCAAAGTGAAAGGTGGTGAGGATGTGGCGTTTGAAGTGCGGACTTCTCGGCATGGCCCGATTGTGAACGATGCAATGGACAATGTGGGCGACAAAGAAAGCGCACCGATTGCGATGTGGTGGGTATTCAATCAAGTGAATACCAAATTGGTAGAAGCTGCTTACCACATCAATCACAGCCAAAACATCGAAGAATTTGAGGCAGGTGTGGCAATGATTGAAGCACCAGGTTTGAATGTCATGTATGGCGATGAAGCGGGCAATATCGCTTGGTGGGCGGCTGCAAAATTGCCGAAACGTCCCGACCATGTGCATCCCAAAATGATTTTGGATGGTGCAAGTGGGGAAGATGAGGTATTGGGTTACTACGATTTTGAAGACAATCCACGCAGCATCAATCCGCCTTCGGGTTTTGTGTATTCTGCGAACAATCAACCCGATAGCGTCAATGGCGAATTCTATGCAGGCTATTATGTACCAGAAGACCGAGGGAAACGCATCGTAGAATTGCTCCGAAAAGACAATAAATGGACAGCTGAAAAGGTTCAAAAAATGCAGATGGATGTCACTTCAACGGTAGATGTGCAAAATGTCCAAACGCTTTTGGACATCGTTGCAGATCAGCCGATAGCTTCAAAAACGGACTTGCACGAACAGGTCATGGATGCGGTCAGCTCTTGGGATGGCAGTCATACGGTGGAATCCATTGCGCCCACGATTTACTACAAATGGTTGATTCAGGTCGTGAAAAATGCCTTTGAAGACGAGTTGGGGCAAAAAGATTATCGGGTGATTGCCAACACTTTTTTGATGCGCCGAACCATTCCCCCTTTCCTTCAAAACGATTCCTCGATTTGGTGGAACAATGTAAAAACCAAAGAACTGATGGAAGACCGAAAAACGATTGTTGCCAATGCTTTCGACAAAACCGTGCAAGATTTGCAAGTGCAATTGGGCGACAATGTGGACAAATGGAAATGGGGCAAAGTACACACAATCAGCTACGAGCATCCTTTAGGTGCTGCAAAACCATTGGACAAACTCTTCAATCATGGGCCATTTCCCGTCATGGGCGGCAACGAAACCATCAACAATATGCAATACATTTTGATGGAAAATGGCAAATACAAGGTTTTGGGTTTGCCTGCGCTTCGGTTTATCAGGGATTTTGCGGAAGGTGGACAGACCTTCAATATCAATCCGAGTGGTCAGTCGGGTAATCCTTTGAGTCCGTTTTATGCCGACCAAATTCAGATGTATATCAAGGGGGATTATCGGATAGTGAAATTGGAGAAAGGAGAGATTGAAGGAGAGGAGAGTGGGCGGTTGGTTTTGAAAACTGCTCAATAGCGGTGAGTTTCGAAACCCACCGCTATTGAGCAGTTTGACTGTTTCTTTAAAATTACGATTTTAGAGTCTATTATCTATTTTGAAACTTGTTTGTTAGCGAATTTTGTAATAATTTAGCAAAAAACACCTGAAAATATCTTTTTGCTAAAAAATATATTGCTCTATGCAAACCACTATCACAACCGTTATTCTCTCCACCAACAACATGACCCGCCTTAATCAATTCTACCAAAAGGGCTTAGAACTTGGAGAAATGACCTACAAGAAACGGAATCACATCGGTTATCAATTGGAGAATCACTATTTGGGATTTGATGAAGTAGCCGAAAAGGTGAAGCCCACGACTTCAATAAGTATTTGGTTCAAGGTTTTGGACATTCACGACACCTTCGACAAGTTGGTGACGATGGGCGCAAGAGAAAAGATGCAACCCACCAAAAAACAGTGGGGAACAGTCATTGCAGCCGTGTATGATTTGGACGGGAATGTATTGGGGTTGGAGCAAGGGTAAAGAGGTTTGTTTTTTCTTGATAAGAAAATTTTGAGTTCGTAAAATTCTCGATTACTTTGGTTGACAAACAAAGCATAAACTGCGTGTATAAACTCAACCTGTGTCTTTAAAAATACTCGCTGGTATAAGTTTCCGAACTTGTATGAAACTAAGCAGCAAGTTTCTGACTTGCAAGTGAATAATAAGGAGTTTGGAGACTCCAAGCATCCGTTTTATTTAAGTGTGGATACTTAAACCGTAACTCCGAAAAAATCAGGGAATAGGGGACTAAAATTAAATCTTTATCATTAAAAATCAATTACTTGCATTTTTGTTATTGTAAAAAAACACACCTTTTTATAAGAGCATTTGCTTATCAAAATTATAACTCTATGCTTTTCAAGCATTCTTTTTCTCTTTTTTATACCTTAATAATTCCCTATCATTAGGGAATAGGTTTTGGAATATAATTTGAGTGTAAAAGACTGATTTATAGCCTCTTACTAAAGGATGTTGTATCCGTTCAAAAAGTGGATGTTAATATATAAATAGTTGTTTTTAAGAAAAATTATATGATAATAATAAAAATTATTCAAACGATTTTTCGCTTAAATTCAAGTAATTTCTACTTTTTTTGATGAAAATAGCTTGTTTTTAGTATCAAAAGAGATGAGAATCATTAAATAAATATTATTAATTCACTTTATTAATTATTGATTTTTAAAAATAAACATATTTGCACTCACTTTTTGAACGGATACAGGATGTTTTTTATTCAAAAACCTATTACGTAACTTTTCGGCAGTTACGGCTTAAACAAGCGTAAAAGCTTAAAGGCACAGATTGGATAAATTTAATCTCATAACAATTACCCACAAAACTATCAATATCAACCATATTGGTCAATAGATTCCCATATTCAGCCAAGACAAAGAAGAACTCTCCAATAACCAATTACATAGTTATTTATGCTATTTTAATAGTACTAACACCATTATTTTTTTTGATGATTTGTATTTGAGTCGAAATACGTTCTTTTAAGTTTTCTACATGAGATATTATCCCTATCATTTTACCTTGTGATTGTAATGTTTCTAGTGTAGAAATTACTATCTCTAAAGTATTTTTGTCTAAAGTTCCAAAACCTTCATCAATAAACAAAGAATCAATTTTAACATTCTTACTAGCTAAATCAGATAACCCTAAAGCTAATGCCAAACTGATAATGAATTTTTCACCACCACTTGATGTATCTACTAATCTAACTTGGTCGGTTTGGTAATGATCAATCAAATTAAAATTAAGTTCTTCTTTAGGTTTGTAATCTTCCTCTAATTTTAGAGAATAACGCTTATTTAATTTATATAAATGCACATTGGCAAAATCCAATAATTGTTTTAAAGTTAAGCGCTGTACATAAATATTAAAAGCATCTTTTGAATTACCTATAACTTTAAATAGTTCTTTCCAAACACTACAAACTTCTTCTTGTACCTCAATCTTTTTATAAGTTTCTTGATTTCTATCTCTTATTTCTTTATCTTTTCTAAAAGCTTCAACTATTTTACCTTTTTCTGTTAAAAAGCCTTTGTTTTTTGTATTTAACTCTTTTAAAGTTAGCTTACATTCAGCTTCTGAGATTTTAAAATTTTTAGAATTATTTAAAGTTTCTTTGGCTTTTGTATTTTTCTCTATTAAAGTTTTTAATTTAAGCAGATTCTCTTTTATTCGTTCTTTTTTGCGAGTGTACTCTAATTTACTCTCTTTAGTCAGCAAGGCATTTTCGATTTCTTGTTTTGACTCAAAATCACTATTTTCTATTTGAGAATTAAGTGATACTTTTAAAGTACTTAATTCTCCAGCTATACTTTTTTGCTCTTTATTAATTTTGGCTATTAAAGCTTCTTTTTCAGTTTTTAAATTTATTAGCTTTTGTAATTCCTCTTTACTTAATTTGACCTTTTCAGTTAGTTGTTTTTTCAATGTTTGCAAACTTTCTCTTTTACTTTCTACGGTAATGTTAATAGGTAAAATATCAATTCGTTTAGTCTCTAATTCTTTCAATTTCGTCTCAGAAGCACCAATAGTTTTAGTGTATTCATTTTGAGTTTTAAGGTGCTTTTTTAGTTGTTTTTTATTGTTGTCTATATTAGTTTTAATTATAGCTAAATCAGCTTTCAATTTATCTAAATTCTTTTGTTTTTTATTAAAATTGATGATAGATTCTTTAATGTTTTCAATAAACGAACTTGTATTACTCACTGATGGTAGCTTGTAATTGAATTTAGATAGCTTTGCTTTTAAATTACTTTCCAAACCTGTACAGGTTTGGTTTAAACTATCAACTGTTTCTTTTTTATTCTCAATTTCAGATTTCAAGTTTTTAATTTTTTCCTCCAAAGTAGCAACAGTAGTGTTTAGAGTGTTAATAGATTGATTTTGCGTATCAAGGCTTTTTGATAAATTATCCTTATCAGTTTGTAATTGTTGAACAATACTTAAACCATAATCTATAGATTGGATTTGTTTAGTTAATAGATTTAACTCAGCAGTTATTTTCGTTGTATTTGTTAATTCACAATTAATATTTAACTGTTCTGCTGATGATTTAAAAGCCTTTAATTCATTATCAATTGAATCAATTTGCTCTGTTAAATTATCAATTTTTGTTTTTAATTCAACTTCATTCTTCTCCAAGTCAGTTTTTGAATTAGTTAATATATTTAATATTTCTGTTCGTTTATTAAGCTCTAATTCAGATTTTGAAATGTTAATTGATTTTAAATTTTCAGTAAATGGATGTTCTTTTGAACCACATAAACCACAAGGTTCTCCTTTTATTAAGTTTCGACGGTCAGCCTCATATTTAGAGATACTTTTTTCTAAATTTAAAATTTTATTAGCATCAGCAACACACTCTTCTTGTGCCTTAATTTCCTCTTTTAATTCTTCAATTTGCTTTTTAGTAGATTTTAATTCTGTAGAGAAGGATTTTTGTTGTGCTAATAATTTTGTATGATCATTCTCAGCTTTAACAGTTTGTTCTGCAAGTTTTTTGAACTGCCTCCAATTTGATTCAGTCAAAGTTGTTTCTGCTTTTTTAGCTAATAAATCAGTTAAATTGTTTTCTGATAATTGTATTTTAATAGCGGCAAATTCTCTCTTAGTTTTTTTAATTTCAATTATTTTTCTATCGAGAAGTAGATTATTCTCATTTAAATCCGATATGGTTTCTTCTACCTCATTCTCTTTTTCAGTAATGAATTTAACATCTTCTTTTAGTCTTTCTTTTTTAGCTTTTAAATTTGTTAGTTCACTTGCCCAATTTGAGGCTTCTAAAGCTACCTCATTTAAAAATACGTTTCGATTTATAAGTATTTCTTCGTTCTCGATTTTTGATGTTGTATCAGTTTGTTCTTTAGATAAGTTTTGATTTTCATCTTTTAATGACTCAATTTGCTTTGTTAATTCATCTAATTTTCTTTCTGATTTATGTTTGTTTCCATTTTCATTTTTTAATTGCCCGTCTAATTTTATAACTAAATCAAGTTTTGGTAACCATTCGGTAAATTCTTTTTCTGCAATCTCTAATTCTGTTGAATGATTGTTAACCTGTTCATTTAAATTATCAATATTTGGTTGTAATTTGGTTAATTGATTTTCTAAGTCTTTTAACTCATTAGCTTTATCAATAACGTTTTCCTCAATTCTGTTAACATTTTGAATGAGTTCTCTAAAAGGTTCGGCTTTTTCGTTTAAATCCAATAATGCTAATTCGTTCTTATGATTTTCAATGTAATCGTCTATTTTTTTAGAATCGTTTTCTAATGAATCTGATTCATCAATTAAATTTTGAAAATTAACATACCAATCAGCTATTGATTGAGTTGCCTTTATTTCCTGTTCTATTTTTAGAATTTCAGCATCAAGTATTTTATCTTTTTGAGACAATTCTATTTTACTATCTTCAGTTAAAATATCATCAGAATTAATTTTAGCTTGAATTTCTTTTAGCTTATTGTCTTCAAGAGATTTTCTTTCTAAAATGCCTTTTCCAATTTTTTTATAAATTTGCTCACCAGTTATTTGTTCTAGTAACTTTCCTTTTTCAAGTCCTTTAGCAGTCAAAAAAGAAGCAAACTCTCCTTGAGCTAACATTACAGATTTTAAAAACTGATTATAATTTAATTGAGTAACCCTAATTATTTCTGTAATAAAAATTCTTTTTTTACTGGCTAAGATAGTTCCTGTTGTTAGGTTTTTTAAATGCACTTTTTCTTCAGGATTTTTGAGAGCTTTTCCAGATTTGGCAGCTACCCGAATCCCCCAAAAGGCTTCATAAAGTACATTCTTATTCTCAAAAGTAACCCTACTAAACGCATTTTTTGCATTATGACTTATAACGTCGTCTAATGACCCTTTTGTATCTTTAAAACGTGGTACGCTATGATATAATGCAATTGTTATGGCATCTAAAATAGTCGTTTTTCCAGCACCAGTAGAACCTGTAATGGCATATAAACCGACATCTTTAAACCGCTCACCTTCAAAATCTATTACAATAGGTAAATCAGATTTTAATGAATTTATATTTTGTAGCTCTATTTTTAATATTTTCATATCTATCTTGTCTTATTGATTTTTAACTGATTGTAAGATTTCATTAAAAGCATCCCAAACTTTTGGCTTTTTCTCTAAATCAAAGCCCATTTCTTTACATTTTAGTTTGAAAACTTCAGTGGGCAATAGTTCTTTTATAGATTGTGTATTTTCTAATAACTCTTCAATTCCCTTAATATTTTGCTGTTTTTTTAAAGAAGTTTTCAAAACTTCAAACGAATACTTTTCAGAAGTTTTTTTTAAATCGTCAGTATTTATTGTGTTATCTTCATCCAATACAATTTCGACCCATGGTGTTAATTTATACGAATTTGAAAAAATATTTGGAAACTCGTCAATACATTCACTTATTGTTCCTGTTAGTCTATAAAACTCTCTAAAACGTGGAATTACCTCATCTTTAATATTGCTAATTTTATTACCTTCTATTGTTAAAACAATTACTCTTTTATCATAATCAATTTCACTAAAACTCAAAATATATGGCGAACCTGAATACCTTATTTTATCGTTTTCATCAATTATTTGAGGTCTATGCAAATGCCCTAAAGCGATATAATCAAAGTAAACTGGAAAATCTTCAGCGCCAATATGCCCTAATGAACCTACATAAATATTTTGTTCGCTATCAGAAACAGAACCCCCTATTGCAAATAAATGTCCCATTCCAATAACAGGCGCATTGCTTGTATTCATTAATTTACATTGCTCGGCAGATGATTCGTAATGATTAATTAATGCTGTTTTATATTTATCTGTTAATTCTTCAAATGATTCGCCTGCAACAGCTCGTCTGATATCACCATCACGTAAATAAGGAACAGCACCAATAAGTACTTTTTCACCATTTATCTCAATTTCAAAAACCTCATCTACAATGTTTTTTGTAGCTTTTCCTACTACTTTTATTGAGAGCGCATTTAAAATATTTTTTGGTGCATTTAGAGTTCCTGGAGAGTCATGATTTCCACCTGTAATAATAATTGATTTACAAGTCGTAGCTTTTAACCTCACTAAAAAACTATAATACATTTCTAAACTTTGATTTGATGGAGAGCCATTATCAAATACATCGCCCGAAACTAACAATACATCAATTTTCTGATTAATGATATAATTTTCAATCCAACTAAGAAATAAAGTTTGCTCCTCTATTTGAGATTGTTCATGTAGTCTATGTCCTAAATGCCAATCAGCTGTGTGAAGTATTTTCATTTTGTTTTCGATTTTTAAACTTCCAAAACTCACTTATCAATATAAGTTACTCTATTTCCAAATATCTCAAAATTTTCCATAACAACAAACTTTGCTTGACTATTTCTCTATAGTTTATATTCTTTTTGAAGAAAACACCAATTTCACAATCTTTCTATACCTCCACCCTAAAACAAAAAAGCCCTTGCAATTCAAAAAATCACAAGGGCTGTTAATTAAATCTTTATCGCTTCTTATTAAATCGCATCAATAATAGCATTCAAAGCAGCACTTGGTCGCATAGCCTTTGTAGCCAAATCAGGATTAGGAGAATAGTAACCCTCGATGTCCATAGGCACACCTTGCGCACCATTTAATTCGGCAACGATTTGAGCTTCGTTGCTCAACAAAGATTCCGCTATAGGAGCAAATTTGGCTTGCAGTTCAGCGTCAGCAGTTTGATTTGCCAATTCTTGTGACCAGTACAAGGCTAAGTAGTAATGACTTCCTCTATTGTCCAGTTCATTTACTTTTCTTGAAGGAGACTTCCCATTTTGAAGCAAAGAAACCGTAGCCCTATCCAAAGTATCCGCAATGATTTGTGCTTTGGTATTGTTGTTTCTATTGGCTTCGTGTTCAAAGGAAACAGCCAATGCCAAGAATTCCCCTAAAGAATCCCATCTCAAGTGATTTTCTTTGTTGAACTGTTGAACGTGCTTTGGAGCAGAACCACCCGCACCCGTTTCAAACAAACCACCACCATTCATCAATGGAACAATGGACAACATTTTTGCACTTGTACCCAACTCCAAGATGGGAAAAAGATCGGTATTGTAGTCTCTCAAAACATTCCCTGTGACAGAGATCGTATCTTGTCCGTCTTTCATTCGTTGGATAGAAACTTTGGTCGCCTCTACAGGAGAAAGGATTCGGATGTCTAAACCCGTCGTATCGTGATTGGGTAGGTACGCTTTTACTTTTTGAATTAACTGTGCATCATGTGGCCTGTTTTCATTTAACCAAAAGATAGCAGGAACATTGGTTGCCCTTGCTCTACTGACCGCCAATTTCACCCAGTCTTGAATAGGAAGGTCTTTTACTTGGCACATTCTCCAGATATCTCCTTCTTCTACTTCGTGCTCTATCAAAACAGCTCCTGAATCGTCCACGACTTGCACTTTGCCAGCTGAAGAAATTTCGAATGTCTTATCATGCGAACCATATTCCTCGGCTTTTTGAGCCATCAAACCAACATTGGGCACGGTACCCATTGTTGTAGGATCAAAAGCACCATTCACTTTACAAAAATCAATGGTCGCTTGGTAGATACCTGCGTAAGAACTATCAGGAATAGTGGCTTTCGTATCTTGCGACTTGCCGTCTTTGTTCCACATTTGACCAGAAGTTCTAATCATAGCAGGCATTGAAGCATCAATAATCACATCACTTGGTACATGTAGATTCGTAATCCCTTTGTCAGAATCAACCATTGCCAAATCTGGTCCTTCAGCAAAACATTTTTCTATTTCCGCTTCAACGGCTGCTTTGACAGCAGGAGCAAGCTTATCTAAATTACCTAATAAATTACCAAAACCATTGTTTACATTAACACCCGCTTCGTCCAATTCTGCTCCAAATTTTTCAAAGACAGATTTGAAAAATACTTTTACGGCATGACCGAATATGATAGGATCTGATACCTTCATCATCGTTGCCTTCATGTGTATGGAGAACAATACTCCTTTGGCTTTGGCATCTGCAATTTGCGCCTCTAAGAAAGCAAGCAATGCTTTTTTACTCATGAATGTACCATCAATAATCTCCCCATCAAGAACAGGAACACCCTCTTTTAAGGTCTTTGTACCCGTAGCATTGACTAATTGTATTTTTACGTTACCTGTTTGGGTGATGGTTACTGATTTTTCGTTGGATGCAAAATCTCCCGATTCCATTGTAGATACATGAGAGATAGAATCAGCAGACCATTTACCCATTCTATGTGGATTTTGTCTGGCATAAGCCTTTACTGGCTTAGGTGCTCTTCTGTCTGAGTTCCCTTCTCTTAAGACAGGATTTACAGCACTGCCTTTTATTTTGTCGTAAGTTGCTTTTATGCTTTTTTCTTCTTCGTTATTGGGTTCATCTGGATAATCAGGCACTGCAAATCCGTCTCCTTGCAATTCTTCAATCGTCTTTTTTAGTTGAGGAATAGAAGCCGAAATATTCGGTAATTTAATGATGTTTGCCTCTGGCTTCTTGACC
Organism: Chitinophagales bacterium; assembly: GCA_045105835.1. Taxonomy (GTDB): domain Bacteria; phylum Bacteroidota; class Bacteroidia; order Chitinophagales; family UBA2359; genus JAUHXA01. The sequence continues at coordinate 653 of JBGCDY010000557.1, read as the reverse complement.
AGTTCGCCCAATTCAGCCAATGCATCCACTACTTGTTGTGTTGGCTTCAAGTAAGCAGGGAATTTTGCAAGGATTCTACCAGCAAGGGAAATATCTTTTATTTCCATTTCGACTCCACACTGCTTAGCAAATGCCTGAACGATGGGTAAAAGAGATTTTGTAGCTAAAGCAGGAGCTTCATCCGTATGGGTATAAAAAATCTTGGACGACATGTTTTATTATTTAAAAAACCGAAAAATCGGTCAAAATGAATGATAATTATTTAAACAGCCAAATATAGCACATTGTCTGAAAATATTTCGATAAAAGTCTTTGAATCTTGTAATAGGTGTTGGATGGGCACAAACAACCAATTTTGTATTTCAAATATTAATGTAGAGATTAAAGGGGCAACAAAGTTCCTTCAATACAAGTCAAAGGTTTTAGAAGTTTTTTAAAAATTTCTAAAACCTTTTTATTTTACACACCCATTAAATCAAAAACGAATAATATGTTTCTTCATCTTAACTATCTTATAGGCTCGCACATTGACTGCTTATATTACTCAAACCCACCCCAACCCCTCCAAGGAGGGGAATCTCGTATATAGTGAAGAAATCCCCTCTTGGGATAGCTTGTGCCGAAACCTCGGTAGGCAGGGGTGGGTTACACTA
>JBGCDY010000556.1:0-3957 GCA_045105835.1 Chitinophagales bacterium | reverse complement strand
GTAGGCGTAACAGAGGATAACTTTTATAAAACGGCTGACGATGCGATTGCATCGGTCAACGCTGCCTATGCAGCCCTTCAATTTGAGCTATCTCCAGCAGGACACTTCCGTTGGTTTTGGGGGGACATCATGTCGGACGATTCAGAAAAAGGAGGTTCTGGACCAAACGATGGAGCTACTTTGGCAGCATTAGAAACCTTTCAGGGACCAACCAATACCGATTTGTTGGCGGCAGAATGGGATGCGAATTATGATGGGATTTACAGAGCCAATACAACCTTGGCAAATGTTCCTGACATTGAAATGGACGAAGAATTGAAGGCCCGTATCTTGGGCGAAGCCAAATTCATCCGTGCTTGGTTTTACTACAATTTGGTCACCGTTTTTGGAGATGTACCATTGGTAGATCACCTCTTAGCTCCAAGCGAATACAACATGGCACGTACGCCTCAAAGTCAAGTTTGGGCATTTATCGAACAAGATTTGACAGAAGCAATTCCAGGACTTTGGTTCAAAAGCCAATACTCAGGAACAGAAATAGGTAGAATCTCAAAAGGTGCTGCACAAGGGCTTTTGTTGAAAGCATATATGTACCAACAAAATTATAGCGCAGCTCAAGCGATTGCAGAAGAGATTGTTGCGTCAGGTGAATATTCTTTGACTGCCAGCTATGCTGATATATTTACCCCTGAAGGGGAAAATGGATCAGGTTCTCTATTCGAAATTCAATACATGACCGAATCAGGTGGTAACTGGGGCAAAAACAGCGCAAATGAAGGTACTTTTACCAATGTTTTCCAACGTCCAAGAGGTCAGTTTGAAGGATTTGGCTTCAATATTCCAACAGAAGACTTTGTACAAGAATTCTTCAAAGAAGGATTTGAAGATACCCGCTTACAGCATACCGTAATTCGAATGGGAGAAATGGTAGGTGATAGAGGAGTCATGAGCAAAGAAGCAGCAGGTATTGACTACGACTATTACTCTCGAAAATACCTCAACAACAAATCAGAAGAAGCTTCTTTTGGTGATCCAAATCCAAATGGAGGATCAAACGACCGAGTGATTCGTTATGCAGATGTATTGTTGATGCACGCAGAAGCTGCCTACCACAACGGCAATGAAGGAGTCGCAAAAACTTCTCTCAATGAAGTGCGCCAACGTGCAGGAATGCCCATATTGTTTACCGTTTCGGGACCTGCTTTATTGGAAGCGATTTACCACGAAAGACGAGTAGAATTGGGTTTGGAAGGACACCGATTTTTTGACTTGGTGCGTACAAATCGTGCAGCGGCTGTTTTAGGTCCTTTGGGCTATCAAGAAGGCGTACACCACGTTTTTCCTATTCCTCAAACGCAGGTTCAAGGATCAAATGGTGTTTTGACACAGAATGCGGGATATTAGCGATTTAGAACAAGAACTGTTAGATGTAAAAGAACTTTTGATTTTCTATTGCTTCTTTCTGTGTAACAGTTTTTGTTCAAAAAAGCTTCTACAAACATAATTCATTACAAAACTTCAGGCACTTCTCAGATAAAAAGAATTTCTCAATAGGACAAATCAAGAATACTTCAATGAGGTTTTGTTCCTTTTCATCTAGCAGTTCTTGTTCAAAATAAAAAACAAAATGTATAAAATATTATCATTTCTTTTCATCGCTGCAATCATTACAAGTTGCGACCCTTATATTGAGGACGATATAGACATAGGAAACCTACCCACAGCCCCACAATTTTCGATGGAACCAACAGCAGAGAACCCAAACTTGATTGTTGTCAAAGACTTATCAGGGGATTTTTTCAGCCGTGTATGGGAATTTGAAGCAGGATTACCTCCGAGTTCTACCAATGCAGTAGATACCGTTTTGTTTACCAAAGCGGGAGAATACGACATTACTTTGCATGCTGCTGCAACAGGCGGAAGCGGTACAGTACAAGGAAGACAAACGGTTACGATTGCAGAAGATGCAGTGGTCGAATGTTCTGATTTATTGACTTTATTGACAGGGGGTTGTGGATTAGAAGGGAAGTGTTGGACATTTTCTACTGTGGCAGGCGCAGTAACCGTTGGTCCTGAACCAGGTTCTGGCGAATGGTTTACCTCTACTGATGCAGGCTTGGTTCCTGAGCAATACGATGATGGTTTTTGCTTCTTGTTTGAAGGAGCGAGTTTTCAATATGAAAACAATGGACAAACTATTGATCCATTTAATGGTTATGTAGCCGTAGATTACGATCCCCCAACAGATTACACTTGGTTTATTAATGAAGGCGGTGGCGAAAATGGAGAGGACCGAATTGTATTACCAGAAGGTGCCTTTATGGGAGTTTGGGATGCAGGAAACTTGTATGACATTGTGACGCTTACAGAAGATGAACTGGTAGTTCGCACAGAGTTTTTAGATGGTGGAGGCTGGTTTGAGTTGTATTTTGTGGCAGTAAACTAAGAGTACAAACTTCAACATGATTATAGATACAGACTTCCGAAATTTTCTTTTGAAGATAGATTTCGGAAGTCTTTTTTCTAAAGAAAAGAGAGTCTCAAAATATTGATAGACAAAACATGTGAAATGAAAAAAATATTCTTCCTTTCCATTGCTATTATTATGTTGGTTTATTGCTTCTTTTTCATGGGGTGGTGTAGAGAGAAGAGTATCGACCTTTCAAAAGAAAGTGTATTTATCGAATGTAATACGCCTTCTCCCATTGTTCATAGAGTAGAATATAGACTCAAGGGAGAATTAAATTGTCGGGTTGGATTTTCGGAGGTGAAAGATGAAACAGAAGATTCTACTCCCTCTCGTTTCTTAGAAAAAGGTATCATTGATACTGTTTTTGGTCATGATTATTATACCAACTCTATTGCTTTTAGATTGACTCCTGAAGCTTGTGATGAAACATCTCATTTAGAGATGGAAGTGGAATTTAATTCTTATAGAATGAGTAGGAGAAATCGCAAGTGACAGGTCTTTGTATCTGAAAATTTTAATTAATGGAAGGTTTGAAGAAGCCCAAATCAAATAAATAAAATCTTATAAGAAATATGAAATATACAAACATTGTTTTCTTACTAATCGCTTTATTATTAATCAACTCCTGCAAAGACGATGGTGGAGATACCCCACAACCTACTGTATTGCCCGTTTTGTCAATCAGTGATGCCGTACAAGTGGAAGGCAAAGCCAATACTGCAATTTTGGTAACGGTTAGATTGACAGGTACAAACACGACCAATGTAATCGTCAAATACGCCACCATTGGAGGAACTGCAACAGAGAATATTGACTATAGAGGAGAATCCGACGGAACACTGACTTTTTCACCTTCCGAAACCGAAAAAACGATTTCTATTACCATTTTGGGAGACGAAAATGAAGAGCCAGACGAAACTTTTGAGGTTTTGTTGTTGAATCCCAGCAATGCTACTATCAGTCGAGACAAAGCAACAATCACGATCGAAAACGATGATGCGCTTGACACGACTCCAATAGAAATTCCCACAACAGGTTATACCACTCCGATGTCTTATACGGGGAGAACTTTGGTATGGAATGATGAATTTGAAGGCAGCAGTTTGAGCAGCAATTGGACGCACGAAATCGGAACAGGAAACAGCGGTTGGGGAAACAATGAACTGCAATATTACCGAGCCGAAAATACAACTATCCAAAATGGTTTGTTGGTCATTGAAGCCAAAAAAGAATCCTTTGGAGGACGAGCTTATACTTCTTCCCGATTGGTGACACAAGGCAAACAGTCCTTCCAATATGGACGCATTGACATTCGTGCCGCAATGCCCAAAGGACAGGGCTTATGGCCTGCTTTGTGGATGTTGGGCGATAGCTTTGCTACAACAGGTTGGCCAAGTTGTGGTGAAATTGACATCATGGAAATGGTCGGAGGAAATACTGTAAACGATGCGACTACTCATGGAACGATTCACTGGGATGATGAAGGG
>JBGCDY010000555.1:0-5383 GCA_045105835.1 Chitinophagales bacterium | reverse complement strand
AAACTCCCACTTCAAAGGCTTCGTTGATGCGTCGGTATTCTGGAAAGTCAACGCACAATTGCGGGACACCGCCATGAAAATAATCGAAAAAACGATTGGCGAGCGAATAGTAATAACTCATCCCATCATTCGTAAAAAAGGTAAATCCCAGCTTGGCATGTCGGGTGAATTGCCTCAAAAACTCAGGAGGAACGAAGCCAAAGAACTTTACTTTGTCTTGCAAATTTAACTGTTTTACCAACTCAATACACTCTTCAAAAACATCTCCTTTGCCGCATACGTACAGTTTGCAGTCTTCGATATATGGCATCGCCTGAATCATTTCTTCAACGCCACGACCCACATTTACCGCCCCTTGATAAAGAATGTACTTTTCTTCAAAAACAGCTTTATCGTATTCTTGTGCCTCATTGAAGTGCGTTTCTTCCTTTCTCAAAACAGCCGCATTGCGAATGATTTCAAAGTTGGTTCCATATTCTTTTTTAAAAAAATCGGCATAAGATTGATTGATGGTATAGGCATATTTGGCACGAGGCACGACCAGTTTTTCCACCGTTTTCCAAACCCAACGGGTAAAAGGGCGGTGAACGACTTCGGGCAATTCTGGAAAATATTCATGGGCATCATAAACCAAAGGTTTGCCCTTCAATTTGCTCACCAAAAAATGGGGCATCACCGTATCCAAATCACACGCTCCAAAAACGTCGTAGCGATTTAGCAGTAAATGCCAAAACAAGCGAAAATTGTATTCGAGATAAAACAGTTTTCCTCGCTTAAACAAAAGTTTCATCCTAATTTGGTTAAAACTTCTCTTTTTCAAGGGTTTAGAATTTGGCATCACCCGACCAATGAGCGTGACTTTGTAGCCCGCCTTTGCCAAAGAACCACAAATACGCTGCATTCTTTGGTCATAATTCAGCCCATTCACCACCGTAAAAACGAGGTGTTTGGAAGCCAAATCCGACACTTCCCCTTCTAAACTTGCTGCTTGGAACTCTGACATAATTTCTATTGTTAATAAAATCAGTTGAAAAAACTAACTTTGCTCGACAAAGATAGAACGAGCATCGGCATTCAAACAACTCTCCCACAAAAATCAAGGTATCTTCAATGGAAAAAATCATTCAGATAAACAACGTGAGCAAGCATTACCGTATGGGTACAACTTTGGTAAAAGCTCTAAATGGTTTGAGTTTAGACATTTACAAAAACGAATACGTTGCGCTCATGGGACCTTCTGGCTCAGGAAAATCTACGCTGATGAATATTTTGGGTTGTTTGGACACGCCTACCAACGGTTCATATTGGCTAAATAAGCAGGAAGTTGCCAACATGAGCGACAATGAGCTTGCCGAAGTCCGCAATAAGGAGATAGGTTTTGTCTTTCAGACCTTCAATTTATTACCTCGATTGACTGCCCTCGGAAATGTCGCCATTCCTTTGATTTATGGCGGAGTCCCCAAAGCAGAAAGAGAAGAACGGGCAACCAACATGCTGGAAGCCGTAGGATTGGGAGAACGTTACCATCACAGACCCAATGAATTGTCAGGAGGACAGCGCCAAAGAGTCGCCATCGCTCGTGCACTCATCAACCGCCCTTCCATCATTCTCGCCGATGAACCCACAGGGAATCTCGACTCCAAAACTTCGGTCGAAATCATGGAAATGCTCAACAAAATTCACCGTGATGGCAATACCGTTATCATGGTCACGCACGAAGAAGAAATGGCACTATACGCCCACCGAATCATCCGATTGAAGGATGGAGTAGTCGAACGAGACGAGCAAAACCCACATTGAGTAAATTGTTTTTGAAATCCAGCTAAAATGTCTCATCCCCTCCAAAATTCGTATTTTTTAAAACCTTAGATACTGATACACAAGGCTTCCTTAGGTTTTTTCATATAGATTGATTCCATACAGTAAACATTCCATGCCCAATTCTCATTTAACCTATCAATGTCATAGGTTAAAAACTTCGCATGAATTATTTCCTCTTCCTCCTTATACTCCTTTGCAGCGGTGTGATTATTCTATGGGCGATGTATTACATCAACCTATTGAAGTTCATGTCTGTTCACAAAAAAGTACCCAGTGAAGTCCGAGTTTTTAGCTTCGGAATGTATGCCCTCGTTAGTATTTATGTGTGGTTGCTTTGGTCGGTATTCGGAGCAGGTTTGGCATTTCATTTCATGCCCATCAATGCCAACATCTGGCTCTACTACACACCTGCTTACTTTTTTATTTCCATCATTTTGCGCCTTTGCAGAGGCTTCTATGAAGAGACTTACGAAAGTGCCTATCAATCGGGGCAAATATTGGAGTACAGCATGAGCGATTTCACCTTCCTTTCTTTTGCTACTGTTGTGGCTTTTTTAGGAGCTGCTTTTTATCCGCATTGCGTCCCTGGAATGCTCAATTGGTTGAATTACTTGCTTTTTTAAATATCTTATGAGCCCTAAACCTTATAGGTTTTACTCACATTATCTCTCCAGAGAATCCATTTTGTATAAACTTTCAAACTTAAACCTATAAGGTTTTTACCTTGCAAAAATGTTTATGTCTTTCTTCTACCCTACCCATTCTCCAAAACACCCACCAAAGCCTTCAAACTTCCTTCCGCATCCATCCACCAATTCGCAGCATAAATACGGTGCAAACGAAAACCCAAGCGCTCCAACTGCACCTCTCGATATACATCGTGCATATACGCCTCCTCACTTTTATGCGCTTTAGCACCGTCACATTCAATCGCCCAAATCGTTTGATTCAGTTCGCCCTCAACAGGTAAAATGGCAATATCTACCACAAATCCACCACATTGAAAATTCCTTTGAATGCGCTCGCTATGAATAAACGCTGCCAACCTTTTCGCTACCTCATCAATAAAAGGAGAATCCGACTGCAATGCATAATGCTCAAATTCTGGCTCACTGCAATGCTCTGCCAATTTCTCCAAGATAGACTCCTTCAATTCTCGATTCCCCAAGGTCAAAGCCTTTGCATAACTGATGTAAGCATACAAACAAGTGCGCCCCGTATTGCCCCTTTCCTCCATTTGAACGGCATATTGATTGTAAAAATCTTGTGGAATCGAGGTCACCACATATACCTTTTCTTTGGCACGGGTCACAATCACATTCAGCAATTTGTAGCCTTTCGCTTGGTTAATCGGGCCAAACAATTGCAGAAAACGCCCGTCTTCTCGTTTTCCAAAAGTCGTCGAAATAATAATCACATCCCGTTCGTCTCCCTGTACATTTTCCAAATTTTTGACAAACAAGCCCTTTCGTTCCAAAGCTGCAATTTTGCCCGCAGCTACCTCATCGACTAACTTCAACTCCTGCAATCGCTCCAAAATATAATTTCGCTGATGCAAATTGAAGGTTGCTACCCCAACAGAAGGTACTTCATCCACCGCCTCCCATTTGCCCTCTACCGTTTTTTCATTTTTATTCTCATTTTGATTTTCATTTGGTAAAACCACCATCCCCAACAACAATTCCAATACCCGTTCTGCCTCTTCCTTGTTGATACTCTTGTGGTAAAGCCCTTCCACTTCAATCAATTCAATAGCCTGATAATCCTTTTGGGCAGGCATCGGCACCAAACGAGAACCATAAAAAGCAGCATTCGAAAAAGCAATCAAATCGGGGTGTCGGCTTCGATAGTGAAAGTCCAAAAACGAACGCTGATACCCCGTATCTTCCGCATACTCCAAAAGCGATTCCTTTTCTGCAAGGTCACTGTCATCGCTGTCCACCTGCTCAAAATCAGTCGCATCTTCGTCTGATTCTGCCAAATCTATCAGCATGGTTTTGCTGCTCGCAAAATAACTCGTCGGCGGCATTTGATGTGTATCACCCGACACCACCTTGTGCCGTCCACGCATCAAAGCAGGAAAAGTATCTTCCAAGCGCAACTGACTCGCCTCGTCAAAAATCACCACATCAAACAAATCTTTCTTCAATGGAATAATCGAACTACACACCACAGGATTGACCAAAGTGACAGGAAAAAAATCAGTGAATAGGTCAAAATCTGCATTGATGATTTTTCGGAGTGAATTGCGGCGTTGCCCTTTTGAACCACGTTTATTGTACAATCTTTTGACGCTTGTATGTGTTGCCCTGTCGTTGAATTTTCGCACCGATTTGTGTTGATAACGGTGCCATGCCTTCAAAATTTTGGGAATTTGCAGCTCTTCAATATTGGTCAAATACGCCCTCAAAGACTTCAAAGCTTGGTCATCTTTCGGGGTTTGGGTGCTTTCATTCCTTCCCAAAGTCCAATGAAAATACCATCCTTCAAAAGCCACCTTCCAATCCTCCGCCTTTACTTCAACCAATGCTTTCACAACCGCCTGTTGAAGTTCCTCACAATGAACATAAAAGCGCTGCCAATTTGCAAAAGGCAAATAGTCCTTAAATGCCTTTTTTGTTTCTTGGAGTTGTTCCAACAACCATTGAATATTAATAATCTGCGCCTTCAAATTCTCTTCTCCTTCTACAATATGCGCCTGCAAAAAATCTGCCTCATTGATGGCTGCAATGCGCCCTTGATAATAGTCTTTCGCCAAACCCAAAGCTTCTGCAATCTCGATATGGGGGTGACTATTTCCCTCATTCAAAGCTTCTGTATAGGCTTGAATCTTGCTTGGATATTCTGACTTCCAGGCTTCCAATGCCAAATCAAAAGCCAGCAAATTTCCCTTCAATTCACTCATCGTGAAATAATCCTCCTCTCCTATTCCAATAAATGTATGTTCAAAATAAGAGGTCTTTTTTAATTCGCTTTGCAAAGCAATGTATTCTGCAATGCATTGCTTTTGTTCTTTCAGAATTGACTGGTATTTTGCGCTGAAAAAAGCCAAAAATTTCACTCCAAAATGTCCAGCACCTTTGGTTTGATTGAAGTTTTCTTGATGTAATTGAAGGTTTTGCTGCAATCGATTTTGAAGCCCACCCTTCATTTCCTTCAAGGATTGATAAACCGTTTCGTAGTGTTTTTGAAGTTGTCGGCTATAACTTGCCCTAATTTCTTTCAACCCCGTAAGCAACCTTTCTATTTCTGGCAAAAAACGTTTCAATTGTTTTTCGATATAAAAACGGGATTCTGCTGGTTTTTCGCTGTGGTAGAGTCGCTTGTCGATGCGCTGCAACGGGTGGGATTGAAGGGCAGCCCAAATATCGAAGCCTTCTGTTTTACCCGCTGGTTTTTCAAATTCAATGGCACGAATCAGTGGTTGGGCTTGTTGAATCACCTCCAATAAATTCAAGTATTCGAGGTGCGTAAAATTAAAATTTGCCGTATCCAAAACCTCCCCCAACTTTTCGACTTTGTCTTCCTCTGCCACACGCTTCAAATACATTCCCACCAAATC
>JBGCDY010000554.1:0-19048 GCA_045105835.1 Chitinophagales bacterium | reverse complement strand
CACAAAAAAAGCAAGAACTATAAGGAAAAGCAGACAAAACATAATAATCACCATCCACGTCCACAGGAATCATAAATCCCTCTATGGTCACCATCTGGAAATTGTAGGCTTGAATCTCCTTGCTAAAAATAGGGATTTCCTCATCCTCTTCTTCATCCACTTCAAACTTCACATCCATCAACTGCTTCCAAAGCAATTCCGTAGGCATTTGAGCAGACATATTCAGGCTACAAAAGAACAAACACAACAAAAAAAAGGGTATTACTTTCATTTTAGAATTTCGTTTTTGATTCTTTGACAAAAGATTACAGTAATTTTAAAAATTACTGTAATCTCCTTTTTTGAATTTATGAACTCGCCAAAGTTTTTGAAATATTCATGTTAAACGCTTGAAGAGCAGGCAACAAGGCAGCAACAATTCCAATGCCCATCGTAGCAGCAAACAAAAACCATTCTTGCGGCAAAAAAGCCCACGCTTCCAAGCCATAATGATAGTTGCTTTCCATCAGTCCCGATAGAAACTGCAAACCAAACCTACTCATCAACATTCCTAAGACAAAGCCAAGTGCAGAAAGGATTAATCCTTCCAACAAAACCAACACAAACAACTTCCCCCTTGAAGCACCCATTGAGCGCATCAAAGCCAGTTCATACTTGCGTTCCTTCAATGAATTGAACAAAGAAACAAACACACTTATACCCGAAATCAAAATGATAAAAAACGCAATCCCCCGCAAAGTATCCATCCCCACGCCCATCAAAGTAAACAAACGACTCACCTCAATAGCAGGAACAGCCGCTTGCATTGAAGTCTTTTCATTCACCATTCTTGGAACTGTCATCACTCCCATTTTACTCTTAAATTTCACCAACATAGCCGTCAATTCCTTCCCCTCCAAAGTCTCCACACTTGGAATCAACTTGGAAACTCCGTGGTCAATATGTTCGGCATGGTCATGTCCTTCGTGGTCGTGGTCATGGTGCTCATGTTCATCATGGTTGTGTCCCTCATGGTCGTGGTCTTCGTGGTCTTCGTGATTATGTCCTTTATCCTCATGACCTTCATGACTATCTGCCTTGTGATTATGCTCTTCGTCATGCTCACCTTCTTCTTCCTCAGGCTCATGATGCACCGCCCAGACACTCGTCACATCGGTCAACAACAGGTTGTCCAACACAGAATTGCTATGTTCAAAAACTCCTACTATTGTATAATCTGCGTGGTCGTGTTCAGGCGCATTCTCCACCAAACCATGTGCACTGTGAAAACGGTCACCAATCTTCAATCCCAATTTTTTAGCCACCACTGCACCTGCCGTCACCTCATATTCATGCGCCCAAAATCGCCCTTCTTTCACCTCTACTCCATAATGGTCGGGGTAATCTTTGTTCGTTCCTACAATTCGATACCCTTTAAAACTATCTCCATAAGCCAAAGGAATCCCTTGCTTCACAATCGACTTCTTCAATAAGTCCTCCGCTTCCTTCAATGGAATATTACCTGTCGGATTGTCGATGTGGTAGACACTCGACAAAATCAATTGCAGTGGACTCCCCTTCGCTCCTACTACCATGTCAATTCCGCTGATATTGCGTTTGAATTGTTCCTCCAGTTGTTTGTTCAAAATCAACAACATAGACACCAAAGCTACCCCCAAAGTCAACAACAACAAACTCAAAAAAGTATTGAGGGGTTTTGCCTTTAAGTTGCTCCAACTAAGTTTTATTAAATTCATCTTGTTGTATGGTTACGATACTAAAAATTCCCCCTTTAAAGGGGGCAAGGGGGATCTTACGTTGGTTTTGGCTTATTAATCAACAGTTTCATCCTTTCACAACTCCACAATTCTCCCTCCAAAAACATCCTTCAACCTTTGGTCATGCGTCACAATAATCAAGCTTGCCTCAGCCTCCAAAGCTTGTTCCTTCAATAAATCAATCACTTCAAAACAGTTTGCATCGTCCAAAGCAGCCGTGGGTTCATCCGCCAAAATAATACTCGGTTTGTTCAACAAAGCACGGGCAATTGCTACTCGCTGTTGTTCCCCCTGACTCAGCTCAGAAGTTTTGTTATTCAATTTCCCTCCCAAATTCAAGCGTTCCAGAAGATGCTTCGCCCGCTTCAAATCCTGCTTCTCCCCTGCCAAGTATTGCGCCAAGAGCAAATTGTCCTTCACATTTAGAGAAGCCACAAAATGAGATTTCTGAAAAACAATGCCAATGTATTTGCCCCGAAACCGATCCAATTCTTTGGTCGACAACTGGGTAATATCTGTGTTCTCCACTTCAATCTTTCCCGTGCTGGGTCGTAGAAGCCCTCCCAACAAATGTAAAAGAGTCGTTTTACCTTTGCCAGAACCGCCAATAATCAGCAAGTGCGCCGACTTATTCGCCTCAATATCTGGAAACTGAAACCGATTCGAAGAATCATAAGCAAATTCAAGTGTAGAAGTTTTCAACATAATCTATACTTTTGCAACACTGTTGCAAGTTTAGCGTTTAATAATTATCTTTGTGTCAAAGTTAGCATTTTTTGTAGGTTGATTTTTACTCTAATAAGCTAAAAACTTACATTTCTATATGAAAGTAGATTCTATTTCAAACAAAGCAGACCTTATTGGCATCGCTAGTGCAGTACTCTGTTTGATTCATTGCCTTGTTCCTCCTATCATTTTCTTGTTTTTCGGACACCTCATCGAACACAGTCACGATCATTTTTTTAGATGGGATTACTTCTTCTTAGCCTTCAGTTGTTATGCCGTTTACCATGCGACACAACATGCTGTCAATAACTTTATCAAAGGACTACTGTGGCTTTCCTTTGGAGTATTGACCATTGCCATTCTACTTCACCATATACCAAATATGGAGTATATTGCTTACCTTGCTTCTTTGGGATTAATCGGAGGTCATTTAATCAACCTAAAAATGATGCGTGCGGCATAGTCTATTAATCAATTGGTTAAACACCGTCAATGAATTAGACAATAACTATGCACCGATTCTAATCCCATAGACAAACCAATTGTATTCATGCTTCTCGTCTATTATACCTTCATCATTGCAGCAATTCTGCAAATCATTATCTACTGCTTCGTCTTCAGTCGGCTTGCTTTTTACAAACCATCTACTTCAAGTGACCATGTGCCAACAGAGTCACTTCCTCCTGTATCTGTAATAATCTGTGCCAAAAATGAAGCCCAAAATTTACGGAAATACCTCCCGAAAATCCTCAACCAAAGCTATCCAGATTTTGAAGTCATTGTTGTTAATGATAACTCCTCCGATGATACTGCAATCGTTTTAGAAACATTTGCAAGTCTACATGAGCATCTAAGAATAATAAATACAAAAGAATTCTCAAGAGACATGGCAGGTAAAAAATTTGCCCTCACCAAAGGTATTGAAGTAGCCAAATATGAACACCTACTGTGTACAGATGCAGACTGCTATCCAGCTAGTCAAGGTTGGATAACACACATGGCAAAAAAATTTACACAAAAAAGACAAATTATTTTGGGCTTTGGTCCCTACCTCCCTCACTCAGGTTTCTTGAACAAAATTATTCAGTACGAAACTTTGATGACCGCCCTTCAATACCTATCTTTGAGTCTCATTTATATGCCATATATGGGTGTAGGTAGAAATTTGGCCTACCACAAATCACTGTTTACAAGAAACAAAGGCTTTCAAAATCACAAAGATATACCATCAGGAGATGATGATTTATTTATAAGTGAAGTAGCTACACCTCAAAATACTACCCTAAGTATTACTCCAGAAACTTTCTGTTACTCAGAACCTCCTTTTACTTGGCAAGAATGGTTTGCTCAAAAAAAAGGCACCTGAGTACAGGTCAATACTACTCTATCCCACATAAAATAATATTGGGAACTATTACAGCCTCTCATTTTTTATTTTATGGTACGCTAATTGTAGTAATGATAGCAAAGTTGTTTAATTTTACCATATTTTCTTTATTTACTTTCCGTCTAATCAGTCAGTTTGTTGTCGCAAAACGAGTTATCAACAAACTAAAAATGCCCTTATCTTTATGGTATTTTATTTTGATAGATGCGTTGTTTATCTTTTATTATGGTATTTTTGGACCTACAATATTTTCTAAAGCACAGGTATCATGGAAAAAGTAGAAGTAACTGTAAATTCAATCGAACCAAATACATTGTCTTCCGAAGAAACGTCCAAACCAGATGATAGTAATCTTGCTGGGGGTGACACTGCAATAGCAGAAGTTTCGGTTGACGATCCCGAAATTAACACCACTGCTATACACCACCCAACTATGACTATTACTGGTTTAATACAAGATGCACGAACAAGCGAGTTTATCGCAGGCGCAACCATTTACCTCAAATCTAAAAGAACCAACAGTACCTTCTCCAACGATGAAGGGCGTTTTATTCTAGAGGTTGCTGGTGGAGAATTGAAGGAAGATTCCTTGGTTATCACCAGTGCAGGTTACCAGCGATTCACTGTAAAGATGAAGCCTGGGTCAAAAACCGATCGTCACATCAAGCTCAAAAAGAAGGTCGAAAAAACCGATCGAGCACTCAAGGACAACGAACTTGTCCAGTTAGCTATGGGAGGCGATCAGCGTTCTTACGGTAAATTGATGGCACGTTACCGTGACTCGATTTACTTCATGATCCAAAAGATGGTCAACAACAAAGATGATGCAGAGGATTTGACCATTGAAGCATTCGGTAAGGCGTTTAACAACCTTCGCAAATACAGCCCTGATTATGCATTCAGTACTTGGTTGTACCGTATCGCAATCAACAACTGTATTGATTTCATTCGCAAAAAACGATTGGAAACTTTCTCTTTGGATGAGCCAATGGGAGGAAGCGATGGCGAAGAAGGAACAGGACCTACAAGAGACGTTCAATCCAATGTATTGGATCCAGAAGAAGAAATCATCAAAAAACAACGCATTCTTTTGATGCGAAATGTAATCGAGAGGCTCAACAACAAATACCGCCGATTAATTGAATTGAGGTACTTGAAAGAACTTTCTTACCAAGAAATTGCGGAAACGTTGAACCTACCTTTGGGTACGGTCAAAGCTCAACTTTTTAGAGCAAAAGAATTGTTGCACAACATTTTGCAGAACTCCAAAGAGCGATACTAAGAACAATTTATTTTATTGATACCTTTGCATTATTAGAAAAGAAAATGGGTACTCTCGAAAAATCGAAGTACCCATTTTTATTTTAGCGAAAACTTAAGTTCAAACTCAAAAACTCTTTGGTTTGAATTGCTTTTAAGCAAACAAGAATTTATTTTTTACAAAGAAGTTCGCTGCAATGTATTCATTCAGCAGCTTCGATTTTTGAAGGTAGCCATTTGTATTTTTGTACACAAACAAACAATTTCCTCCTTTTACATGGTTGATAATGGGATTGGCTTCTTCACGAGGAACAGCTGGACAACCCCAACTTCTACCCAAACGCCCTTCTCTTCTCACATAATCACTTGATACATAATCTGCCCCGTGCATCACTACTGCCCTATCACGTGCATTGGTGTTGAAGCCTTTTTCTACTCCATCCAAACGAAGTGAATAGCCATGCTTACCATAGTACGTTTCGGCTGTTTTATAAAACCCTAAGCTGCTTTGAAGTGATTGGTGTGTATTGGAGAATTTGCTTGCATACAAGTCTCCTGTATTTCGACCATGTGAAACATAGGTATAGTGCAAGACCTTGCGTTTCTTGATGTCGACAATGTACAAACGTTTGTGAGAAGAGGGTTTAGAAAAATCTACTATAGAAAGCGTAGATTTATTGGTTCGAATTTGCCCTTTTTGGAGCATATTGTAGTAACCTACCAAAGCATGTTTGAAGACCTCGTACTTCAATTTCTTTTTCGACAATTGACATTGTTTATACAAGTCTTTTGTATATTGTTCAAATTGGTAGTTGACAGTTAACTTACTGCTTACACTAGCACTTGCGCTCGCATAAATATTTAGTGATGTGGGAGAAAAAAAGAGAAAAGATAACAGAGCAAAACCTAATAAACCCTTAATAATACTTGAATAACCCATAAAAATACAAACAATTTAATATAAAAATGTTTTGGTTAAGTAATGGTCAATCACTTAACAATAAAAAGATTAGGGGGTAGAGTGGATAAAGTTTAGACTAATAAGGAAAGATTGGAGTGGTATGTCTTATAATGCAAAAATAGTATTTTATTTATGCAAAAAAAACCTTCGTAGTATTTATTTTCTTTAATTAACACCTTACTCTAATCCCTCAAATGAATATTTGATTTTTTTTTATTCTTTTTCGCATTAACTTTGTTGAGTAAATCAACCGACAATATGACAAAAAATAGTTTAATTAATAAGCATTACGACCACTATAAAACGGTCATTGATGACATCTTTCAAGAGCTGCATCATCTAACGCTTAATGTCAAAAACGAAAAGCTCTCCAGTACAGTCGACAACATACGTGCCAGACTAAACGAGCCTTTTCTATTTGTTATTGTAGGTGAGGTAAAGGTGGGCAAAAGTAGTTTCATCAATGCTTTGTTAGCAACAGGTAAGGAAGTCACAAAAGTAGCTCCTGACCCTTGTACAGATACTATCCAACAGATTGTTTATTCTGAAACAGAGTCAGTTATACCCATTAATGACTACTTGAAGAAAATCACTGTTCCTGCCGAAATATTGAAGGATATAGCCATTGTGGACACTCCTGGAACCAACACGATTATAGACCACCACCAAGAGATTACGGAGAAGTTTATTCCCGTTAGTGACTTGATTATCTTTGTGTTTGAAGCCAAAAACCCCTACCGTCAATCTGCATGGGAATTGTTGGACTATGTGAATACGAAATGGCGAAAAAAGGTTATTTTTGTATTGCAGCAGTCAGATTTAATTGAACCTGAAAATTTGGAAATCAACCTTAGAGGTGTGACCCAACAAGCAAGTAAAAAAGGAATCAGTGATCCAAAAGTTTTTGCGGTTTCTGCAAAAAGAGAATTGGATGGTGATACCGAAAACAGTGGTTTTGATGCTATCAGGGATTTTGTGAACACTACCGTTACGGGGGGAAACAATGTGAGATTGAAGGTCGAAAGCTTATTATCGACTTCCAAAAACATCATGGGAACGATTCAAACAGGTTTGGATGCCCGCACAAAACAATTGGACACGGATAGAGATTTCCGAAATCGAGTCAATTCTCTTTTGGACAGTTCGGAGCAAAAGTCATCGAAGCAGGTCGATAGCATTGTCGATGATTTGTTGAGAGAATATGACAAAATCACTTCTGATATTCAAAGAGATTTTGAAGGTGGTTTGGGCGTATTCACCTTGGTCAAAAAATCGTTTTTGTCCATTTTTAGCAGTGGGCAAACGCTTGAAGATTGGCTAGAAACCATTACGGCACGCTTCCAAAAAGACCTCAAGCCTGCTTTGGACAAGAAGCTCCGAACAGGTGTGAAAAATATGGCAGAAAGCATCAAACAGATGGCGGAGATTATTGATGTCGAGATTCGCAAAAACAAAGAAAATCTACAAGCCAATGCTCAACTATTTGGAGATATTGCCAACAAACGCCAAGAGAAACTGGAAAACCTACAAGCCAATGTAGAGGATTTTATCAGTGAAACGGAGAACTTTATCAACAAAGACATGCTGGAAAAAGGCTCTGCATTGATCCCCAATATGGCAACAGGTGGCGGATTGATGGTTGTTGGAGGGATTCTGATGAGTGTTACGAGTGCCATTGCAGTAGATGTGACAGGAGGAATTTTGACCGCTTTGGGCTTGGGGATTGCGAGTATTTACACCATGTCGCAGCGAAACAGTATCGTGAATGAGTTTGAGGAAGAAATCGAAAAGGGGCGACAAAAACTGAAGGAAGAGGTGATGGATAGATTGTCGGACTACGTCAAAGAAATCCGTACCAAAGTGGACAACAACTTCTTAGATTTTGATGCGTATATTGGAGACGAGCGCAAAAACTTGGATTCTTTCATCGACCAATATCAACACATTCACACAAAATTTGAGAAACTGAAAAAGGATTTTGAGATTGGCTAGTATGGTGATTAGTTGATTGGTGACTCGTGCTTGGTTTTAACAGTTATGAATTTAGATTTTGAAAACTTCTGAATTGACATGAAAAGAATTGAAGTAACACACCTCGATGATTTAGCAATGGCAGCAAGCAGTTTGCTGGATTTTGCAGGTGAGGGAAAAGTTTTTGTTTTTTATGGACAGATGGGGGCGGGCAAGACCACTTTCATACAACGAATTTGCAAGCAATTGCAGTCCCTTGATGCAGTAAGTAGCCCAACTTATGGCTTGGTGAATGAATACACATTGCCAGATAAAAACCTTATTTTTCACCTTGACTTATACCGATTAAAGAACTTGGAAGAGGCTTATGACATTGGTATTGAAGAATATTTATACAGTGGTGATTACTGTCTCATCGAATGGCCTCAAATCATTGAACCGCTATTAGAATCCTACATAAAAGTAGAAATCAGTTTGGCAGCAGACGAAAGTCGTGTGATAAACTTAAGCAAAATCCAATTGTAGAAAATAGACTTTAAAGACAATTTTGACTATTCGATTAGTAAAATCTTCAAACTTGTAGATCCCGAATCTATTTTTAATTTTCATTTCAACCCTTTGAAGCCATGAGTACCAAAACCTTATACCAAAACCCTGCAATGACCGAAATCGGTCTCTCTCCACAGGAGAAACTGATGGAAACTCATTTGAGGCAAAAGAAACTCTATATTGGTGTTCCCAAAGAGTCTTCATTTCAGGAAAGGCGTGTGCCATTGACTCCTGAATCTGTTTTGGTGCTGACCAGTAATGGACATCGAGTGGTGATTGAGTCAGAGGCTGGTTTGGAAGCCAATTTTTCGGACCACGAGTATTCAGAAGCGGGTGCAGAGATTGCCTATGATATCGAAAAGGTTTTTCAAGCCGATACGATTGTCAAGATTGCGCCCCCCACTTTGGAGGAATTGGATAGAATGAAAAGTCATCAAACTATTTTTTCTCCCTTGCATTTACCCACCCTGAGTATTGAATATTTCCAAAAACTAATCAGCAAAAAAATTACTGCGCTTGCTTACGAATACATCAAAGATGAAAATGGTAATTTTCCTTTGGTACGTGCCATCAGCGAAATTGCAGGAAGTGCCTCTATCTTGATTGCAGCAGAATACCTTTCCAATACCCGACAGGGACAGGGAGTACTTTTGGGAGGTGTAGCGGGAGTTCCTCCTACCAAGGTGGTCATTTTAGGAGCAGGAATTGTAGGGCAATTTGCGACTCGTACAGCATTGGGTTTGGGAGCAGAAGTTCGGGTATTTGACAACAATGTGTATAAGCTTATGCGCCTTCGCAACAACGTGAATGTGATGGTTTATACTTCGGTTTTGAATCCCGAAACCCTTCAAAAAGAACTTTGTGAGGCGGATGTGGTGATTGGAGCAATTCATTCTGAATCGGGTCGAACGCCGTGTGTCGTTTCCGAAGAAATGGTGGCGAATATGAAACCTGGTTCGGTGATTATTGATGTGAGTATTGACCAAGGTGGTTGTTTTGCGACTTCAAGGGTAACGAGCCACACCAATCCTGTCTTCAAAAAATACAACGTAACCCATTATTGCGTCCCCAACATCGCTGCAAGAGTGGCGAAAACAGCCTCTTTGGCGGTTAGTCACGTACTGACTCCTATCCTACTTCGCTCTCAAAAATTTGGTGGCTTAGAAAACTTCCTACTTCAAAATGCAGGTACTCGAAATGGGGTTTATATCTACAAAGGCTGCCTAACGAATCACCACATCAGCCGTCGCTTCAATCTAAAATATACGGATATTGATTTGTTGATGACTTCGAGTAGTTAGTGCATTAATCAAATAACGATTATTTATTAGTTTCCCCAAAACATTATTTATCAATAATTTGAGAGAAAAATTTACATTTATTGACTTGTTTGCAGGAATTGGAGGATTCCATATTGCTATGCACAATTTGGGTGGCGAATGTGTTTTTGCTTCTGAAATGGATATTCATGCTAGAAAAACTTATATCCACAACTTCAAAAAGATTTCACCTGAACTTTTTAAAAAAAACCTTTTCAACGATGATATAAGAAATGTCACTCCTGACGATATACCTGATTTTGACATTCTTTGTGCAGGTTTCCCTTGTCAGCCTTTTAGTCAGGCGGGTCATAAAAGAGGTTTTGAAGACAATCACAAATCAGAAAGAGGTAATTTATTCTTTAATATTGCTGAAATTATTAAAGTTAAGCAGCCCAAAGCATTTTTTCTTGAGAACGTTAGAGGAATTGTCAAGCATGATAAAGGGAAAACGTTCAGTACAATACGGAATATCTTGGAAAAGGAACTGGGCTATTCTTTTTACTTCAATGTAGTGAAAGCCTCTGACTATGGTTTGCCCCAATTAAGACCCAGAGCATTTATGATTGGGTTCAGAGATGAAGGCTTTTTGAAAGGTTTTACATTCCCTCCTAAAAAACCCTTGAAGTTCAATATGAGTGATGTATGGGGTGGAAATTGTAGCAGAGAAATTGGGTTTACTATACGAGTAGGGGGAAGAGGCTCTAAGATTCACGATAGAAGAAATTGGGATGCTTACTTAGTCGATGGCGAAATAAAGCAACTAACACACGAGGAAGGTAAGAAAATGCAAGGTTTTCCTTCTGATTTTGAATTCCCCGTGAGTAAGACACAAGCTATTAAACAGTTGGGAAACAGCGTTGCAATAGATGCGATTGAAATAGTGGGAAACCAAATGATGAAACATTTAGCATCAATAGACAGTGTAAAACCAACTATGAAAAAGACAAAGAATAAAGGCGAGTGGACAGAGTTATTAGTTTTCATTAAACTTTTAGCAGAGCAGAAATTGTATTTATCAGACTCAAAATTAAATGCACTCGATAGTTTTCTCTCCATTAAAAAAGTAACTACACATAACTTAGATTTGGAGTTTTTTATTGTAGACAATTCAACAATAAAGGTTTCTAACAAGGAAACAAAGGAAACAAAGGAAACAAAGGAAACGATAAAAATAAATATTTCAGAAATCATTAATCAATCAGTTATTGATAGTCTCGTAGAAACTATTAAAAACGGGAAAAGAACTTTTACGATTCCCGCATTTGAAATAATACAAAATGCTTTGGGTTTTAGTGTTATCAAAGGAGGAACAAGCTATCAAAAAGCAGATATCGTATTAGATATTGCAAATAACACTATTGAAAAACAAAATGAAGGTTTTGGTATCAAATCTTACTTGGGTAGTAAACCAACCTTACTCAATGCTTCGGGAAATACCAATTTTATCTATGAAATTCAGGGAATGGATTCCTCCAAGATTGATGAAATAAATCGTATTACTACACGAACAAAATTGAAGGATAGAATCAATTTAATCGAAGAATTAGGCGGAAGATTTCGTTATGTAGGAGCAGAGAAAGAAACAATGAACTACAACCTCAAAATGGTTGATTCTTTAATGCCAAACATTATCGGTTATGTTTTACTTGCCTTTTATCAACAAAGAATCTCCTCTATATCTCAAATCATTGAGTCAATTCACGAAGAAGGAGAGCTGAATAAGGAAATTGAATATATTGATAAACAAATCCTTGTAGTAAAAATAAAGAAATTATTAGTTGATATTTTACTCGGCTTTTTTGCAGGAACCAAGTGGAATGGAGAGTATGAATCGAATGGTACAATCGTTATGAAGCCTACAGGAGACTGTGTAGGGTTTCACATAGTGGATGTCAAAAGTTTGAAAGAATATTTATTTGAAAATATCAAACTAGATACTCCTTCTACTACTCGACATAGATTTGGTAAGTTGTATAAAGAAAAGAATGGCAAATTATACTTCAAACTAAACCTACAATTAAGATTTTAACCCCATGTGGACAAGCCAAACCCAAATCCTCGCCCCCAATAAAGTCCTTCAATACAAAATCCTTCAAGACGGCAAAACCATGTCGTTTGAACAAGTGATTCACCATTGGAAAAACACAGCGATATTTCGAGCTTTCTACAATGGCATTTTGGCAGATTCTCCCTTTGAAGCCTTCTTTTGGGAAGTATTACCGATGACTAAAGATGGATTGCAACAAGACTTTGAATTTGTGCTGGTCAATAGTGACACATTGACAAGGATTCGAGCCAACAAAAGCCCTTTTCAAGAACATTTTGACCGATTTCCCAACGAAGAAGTCATCACCTTTCCAAACCTGAGTGGCGATGCCCAACTCGTCGTCCCCACTCCACAGACCGACCTCCAAAACTATGCACACTTGGCGAATGTCGTGCGAAATGCACCTGACAGCCAAATAGATGAGCTTTGGAAAATGATAGGAGTCGAATATGAAAAGGCATTGCAGCAGCGTCCAAAATGGTTGAGTACCGCAGGTTTGGGAGTTTTGTGGCTACACATTCGGATAGATTCCAGACCGAAGTATTATCGTTTTAAAGCTTACAAGCAATATTGATTTTTTGAAGCAAAACTCAAACAAGAAACCGAAGGTTTGACACATCTTCGGTTTCTTGCATTCCCCAAAATAAGGTCTGTTAATTTATTGAAGGAGGTAAAATAACCTTGTCGATAATGTGCACCACTCCATTAGAAGCATTTACATCTGCTTGAAGAACAGTCGCATCATTGATTTTTATAGCATTGGCATAGACATTTGCTTTCACATCACTACCCTGCACAGTTTCTACTTTTACTCCATCAAACAAATCATTTGAACGAACTTTAGTAGGCAGTACATGATAGGTCAATACGGCAATCAGTTGATCTTTGTTTTCGGGCTTTAAAAGGCTTTCCAACGTACCTGGGGGCAAGGCTGCAAACGCTTCATTGGTAGGTGCAAAGACCGTGAACTCCCCATCGCTTTGGAGCGTTTCAACCAAGCCCGCTGCCTTCACCGCAGCTACCAAAGTAGAAAGATTATCTGAACTCGCTGCAATATCCACGATATCAGCAGAACTTCTGTGGTGATTATTGCTTGTATTGTGGCTGTAAGATTTGCTGGCAGAACATTGTGCCTCCACACTGGTACTACTACAAAATGCGATACAAATAGCAAAAATACTGAAACAAAAAACTTTGAAATTCATAAGATTGATTTTTTTGGTTACTGAACGGTGATACAACAGAGACTTCGAAAGTTGGTTGAAGACTTAACAGAGTTTAACATTGTAGTGTCTTCATCATCAGTTTTTAACAGAACCAAATATTCTTTAACGTTTTTTGTAATTATCAAAGCGAACAAATTTTAAAGTCTTTTGTTTTGTATGGTTTTTAAATCATGAAAACATTTTTTTCATTCATTGGGAATATGCTATAAGTAAGCCAAAACCGCTTCCACACCATCCATTTCCTGCAATTTTCGATTATTGAAGTAAGAATTTCCAGTCACCTCCACCTCCATCCACTTCAATTTTTGAAAAGCATTTGCAGCTTCTATGGATTCAAATTCAATCTCGGCAATCACCAAACCCTTCAATTTCCCCCTGAAAACATCCACTTCAATCTGCAAATTTTGGTAAGGAATCACATACCTATCTTTCACAATTCGCTGCCCTTCGGTACTTTCCCAGAGTGCTTCAAACTGAGGTTTAGAAATAGCAATTTCGTATTCCTCCCGAACCATACCGCCACTTGATTTGACCGTCAAAGAGAACGCCTCACTCTTTCGCCGCAAGCGCACCGCATGACCATTTTCCTCAATAGCAATATAGCCCTGCTCGATGGGAACAGGGCTATATTGAAGGCAGGTAGAAGGCAGGCTTCTCACCCAAAATTTTCGTTCAATTTCTTGTGGTTTCGGCATATATATTTGGGTAAGTAATGTTGTCTCACACCTCGCTTCTCTTTTCTCTCCTCTCTCTAAAGCAAATCTGCTGCTTCTGCAATCAACTCTGCAATGTCTTTCACCTCAATGTCTTGTCTTTCTTCCCCTTTCACACCATCGGTCATCATCGTCATACAAAACGGGCAACCCACTGCCACTACGCTTGCTTTGCTGTCCAAAATATCTTTGGTACGTTCCTGATTCACACGAGTCGTTCCATTCTCCTCTTCTTTAAACATCTGTGCCCCGCCTGCACCACAACACAAACCCCTTGATTTGCAGCGTCGCATTTCGACCAATTCTGCATCCAATACTTCCAATACTTTTCGAGGAGCTTCATAAATATTGTTGGCTCGTCCCAAATAACAAGAATCATGGTAGGTAATGCGTTTGCCTTTGAAGCTGCCGCCCTCTTTCATCTTGATTTTGCCAGCGTCAATCAACTGCTGCAAAAAAGTAGTGTGGTGAATCACCTCATACGTGCCCCCCAAAACAGGATATTCATTCTTCAAAGTATTGAAGCAATGTGGGCAAGCCGTAACGATTTTTTTCACCCCATACATATTCAGGGTCTCGATGTTGGTGACCGCCTGCATTTGAAACAAGAATTCATTGCCAGCTCGTCTTGCAGGGTCTCCCGTACAGGTTTCTTCTGGACCCAAAACTGCATATTTCACGCCTACATGGTGCAAAATTTTGACAAAAGCCTTCGTTACTTTCTTCGCTCGGTCGTCAAAACTTCCTGCACAACCTACCCAAAACAAAACTTCTGCCTCTTTGCCTTCGGCAGCCAAATCTGCCATTAATGGAACTTGAATCATATCTTTATGGATTGTTGAATTGTTAAATTGCTTTATGGTTGTATTACTAAATGGCTGTATTATTTTGCATCTTCTTCAATACTGCCCTTCAATCTTGCCATTCTACCATCACTTTTTTTTGTACTCCTTCAAATACTCCTCATAGCCCATTTCCTCCAATCGCTCGTATTTTGCTGCAACCGCATTGGTCAATTCCTGTTTGAAATCTGCCACTTTTTGCAAAATCTCTGCATCATACGCCCCCAAAATACTTGCCGCCAAAATACCCGCATTTTTTGCGCCATCCAAAGCCACGGTAGCTACAGGAATACCACTCGGCATCTGCAAAATGGATAAAATCGAATCCCAACCGTCAATCGAATTGCGGGATTTAATCGGCACACCAATCACGGGTAAAGGGCTTATTGCAGCCACCATTCCTGGCAAATGCGCTGCGCCTCCTGCACCTGCAATGATGACCTTAATACCTCGTTTGTGGGCATTTGCACCAAAATCCATCAATCTATCGGGCGTTCTGTGTGCCGAAACGATGGTCAATTCAAAGGGAATTTCGAGTTTTTTCAAGAAATCCGCTGCCGCTGACATAATCGGCAAATCAGAATCCGAACCCATGATGATGCTTACTAAAGCTTGCATGTTTATATTGTTTTATAGTCGAATTGTTATATTGTTGTGTGGCTAATTGGCAATGTGACAATACAGCCATTCAACCATCAAGAAACCACCTTCAACAAAACCAAAACCTCTCTTGCCTTCCGTTTTGCGGTGTCTAAATCAGGGTCTAAGATAGTGATATGTCCCATTTTTCTGAAAGGTTTGGTGATTTCCTTCCCATAAAGATGCACATAAACACCTTCGATTTCCAAACATTCATTCAAACCTTCGTATTTCGCAGAACCTGTGTGATTCGGTTCACCCAATACATTCACCATCACAGCAGGCATTTTCAAAGCCGTACTGCCCAATGGCAAATCCAAAATTGACCGCAAATGTTGTTGATATTGAGACGTATAGCAAGCTTCAATACTGTGGTGACCGCTGTTGTGGGGGCGAGGAGCGACTTCATTGACCAAAACATCTCCGCTTTTGGTGAGAAACAATTCTACCGCCAAAAGTCCCTGTATGTCAAAAGCCTTACTCACTTCAATGGCTAAATTTTGAGCCTTTGCAGCAATGTCAGCAGAAATATGGGCAGGTGCAAACAGAAATTCTACCAAATTCGCAACAGGATTGAATTCCATTTCAACCGCATCAAAACACACAATTTCACCTCTACTCCCTTTGGTCACGATTACCGAAAGTTCTTTTTCGATGTCCACCAAATCTTCCACCAAACTGGGTTCTTCAAACAATTTGGTCAAATCTGCTTCACTGCGAATTACCTGTACTCCTTTCCCATCATAACCAAATTGCCGCAATTTTTGGACGAAAGGCAATTGCAGTTCACCCGCTTCAATGGCAGCTAAAACGGCATTTTTGTTGAAAAAAACACGGTAGTCGGAAGTAGCTATTTGATGCTTTTTGAAAAAATCCTTTTGCAGTCCTTTGTCTTGAATGATTCGAACTTTTGCAGGGTTTGGATGTACCGTTTTGCCTTCTTTCTGCAATTGAAGAAGGGCTTCAATGTTTACCTGTTCGATTTCAATCGTCAATACATCTACCGTTTGACCAAATTGATAAACGGCATCGTAATCTCTAAAATCGCCTACGGTGATGTTTGAAGTCCAATCCGCAGCAGGACAATTGGGATTGGGGTCGAGGATGTGTATCGGAATCGCCAAGGGATTGGCAGCATGAATGAGCATTTTGCCCAATTGACCACCACCAAGAATACCGAGTTTGGGAAAAAAAGACATTTTGGTTTGTTGGATTGGTTAAATAAATTAGGACAAATGTACTATTTATTTTCCTTTACACCCTGAAAAACCTTCATTTTATCAGATAGATTTTGACACTTTCCACCACCAATAAAAATTATCAGTGGTGCTACCTATCAAAAAAACACGCTTCTCACCACTAATAAACAAACCTAAGTAACACTCAAAAAATAAGTCTCCGATTTGAAAGCCCAAACTACTTGGTTAAGAAGCAGTTTTTTCATTTTAATTCTTATTTTAATTTTCATTCGTTAGTAAGTCTTTGAATTCCTCCATTAAATCAATAAAAGACCACCTTTTCCTGATAAATATTTCCTTCCACCTTCAATTCCACCAAATACAAACCCGCTGCCAAGCCTTTCTCCTTCAAATCAATATAAGTTTTAAAAACTCCAGAATTCGATTTTCTTTGCAGCGACCAAATATCCAGCTTCTGTCCCGACAAGTCAAATAGAGTCACTTCCACCAAAGGAGTTTTGTGAGATTGGTAGCTTATGTAAAAACCGTTTTGGGTGAAAGAGGGGTGTAAAGTATAGGGTTTGGTGAGAACCGTGTTTTCTTCAATGCCAACTACATTGGGGTCGATTCGGATAGATGGTGTTTCGTCCACATTCACCAGCACTTCCGTTCCATTGGAGTTCGTTGCTCCAAAATCGGTGATATTGAAAGAAAAGTTACTGGCAGCAAATACGTCTTGTGTTCTCATTCGGATGCTGAGAAGGTATACTTTACCAGATACGCCACTCCCGTCTATTTTGGATAGAGATACATTAATACGTCCATTTGCTTCATTAATCCAACCTGTAGCCAATAAACTTTCGCCCAATGTCCCTAAACTGCTGTTGGTATAATCCATTGATATGGAATTACCATCTATCAAATTGGTATCGAAAAAAGTCTCAAAAGCAATGGCATATAAATTACTGACAGGATTGGTATCACTTCCCAACCACACTTCAAACTCCAAGGTTTCATCTGGTCCAATGGTTTCAAAGTTCGGTACAAATTGCAGTTCAGGGTCGCCCAAACTGCCTTTGGTAAAGCCTCCACTTTTTTGGTGCAAATCAAAGTTGTAGACCAAAGCAACGGTATCTTCAAAACCGATTGTACCGTTTCCATTGCTGTCCACATACTTCAAATTTTTGCCGTTCTCCTGTGTCTCACTCCAATCATAGCACCCAAAGCCTTGCCATTTATTGCTGATGGTATTTCGAGCAAAACCGCTTTTATCGAAGTGTAATCCTATCGCAAAAAGGTCAAACATATTTACCTTCCCATTGTCGTCTGCATCTCCTGGATAAACACAATCTTCTGCTACTTCAATACTTGTTTGAATACTGCTGGTACAGCCCGAATCAGAAGTAGTGGTGAGTGTATAGGTAGTGGTTTCACTTATCGAAACAATTGGATTTAAAGCATTTGAATTGTCTATTCCTGTATTTGGAGTCCATTCATAACTCAAGTCAGGAGCATTGACAATAGGCTTCAAAGTAAGTTTTTCGTCTTCACAAACAATGAAATTTTCGGCTAAGTAAATCGACATATCTTGCACAGTGACGGTGACCTCATCCATTGCAGTGCAGCCATCAGCATTGGCGACAACTACGGTGTAGGTGCTGGTATTGGGAGGGATTACTACAGCTTGTCCAGTATTGTTTTCTGCCACTACTGCTCCCGTTTCATCGTAAAAAATATATTCACTAAATAAACTTCCTTCTACCGACAACACCGTAGGCTTGGGTTCACACATTTCATTTGGTGTTGCAGCTAAATCAGCGGTCACCTCTACACCAACAACGACTACAACTGTGTGGGTGGATTCGCAGCCATTTTTATCAGTAATCAAGACGGTATAAACAACCGATTCAGTTGGACTTACAATAGGATTGGAGATATTGGAGTTGTCAAAAGCAGCCATTGGAGTCCAAGAATAACTTGCTCCTTCGCCACCATCTGCCGACAATTCAACACTGTCACCAAAACAAATCACTCCTCCATATTCCACACTTGCAGGTTCACTTATTTGATCAATTTTCACATCAAAAATACCAGTACATCCAAAACCATTTGTTCCTATGATACTGAAATCCAAATCATTTGATACAATTATCTCCACTTCATTATCTGATAGATAAGAAAGCTCAAAGGGCTGTTCATTCTTCTCGACAAACTCGTAGCTTAATGCGCCACTCAATTGCAGCCTTACCGTATCTCCTTTACAGGCCTCAACAAAATCCATTGATGCATTTACATCGGGTAGTTCTCTAAGTATTACATCAAAACCAATTAGTTCCTCACAGCCACCTATCGTCTTTACACTAACAGTATAAAGCCCCAACATAGAAGCATTTACTTCCACTGCCGATTCATTTGGGCTAGGCAAAATCACATCCGACCGCCATTCATAAATAGTTTCTTCACCCCCATC
>JBGCDY010000553.1:0-8567 GCA_045105835.1 Chitinophagales bacterium | reverse complement strand
TTTTGAACATCCGATAAGAAAAATGGGGTCAATAATCCCTCCTTACTCCTCTGGAATCACAGCACCCGCTGCTGCCCATTCCTTCACTGCTTTGATGTATTCATCCTTCGGAACAGGCGGTTTTTCTCTGGGATTTCCATTGGCATCCACCCCTGGATTCCAAGCCCAAAGCACCAATTCATGTTCGGTAAGATGCTTCACAATTTCATCCAAACTGCGCCCCCCATTGTTTTCGGGATTCAACATAGACTTTGCAATCTCTACTCTACTAAGTCCTTCCCACCGCATCTTCAATGGGGCTAAACTCCATTCAGGTGCACCTGGTACGCCCGAGTATTCATTGTTTTCGTGTTGGTGACAGGTTTGACAGCGTAGGGCTGCAATACCGTGATTGTCTTCGCCACGCCTTACTCCAAAATTGTGGATATGACTGTCTTCTCCTTGATGTGGTCTATCACCAGCAGGGTGACAATTGACACAACGTTTGTGGGTCAAAACTTTCATCATTTTGGTAAAAGATTCATCTGCCGAATTGGTTTCTGGGTTAGCCATTTCTAATCTGTTTTCTGAACCAGTAAGCTCTTCTGCTGTGTAGGCATTTGCCATCAACATGGTCACTGATACAATCAGAATGGTAAAAAAAGAAAATAGTAAATTTCGTTTTTGCATGATTTATAGGGTTTAATTGATTTTAGAATGGTTGTTCTTTCGGAAATCCGTCAATGTCACTCCAAATTCTTTTTTGAAGGCACGGCTAAAATGTGCCAAGCTCTCAAAGCCCAATTCTAAATAAAATTCTGAGGGTTTTCTGTTCGTATTCACCAGCAATTCTTTGGCTTTCAGTAAGCGCCGTTTTCGTATCCAACGGTGTGGCGACTCGTGGTAGATGGATTTGAAGTCTCTCGAAAAAGTGGAGAGGCTTCTTCCCGACATTTCTGCCAATTTGCTCAAAGACAAATTATACATGTAGTTGTTTTCGATTAGAAGTTGTAGGTTTACCTTTTCAGAGGAGTTTTCACGTTGAAACAAGGCATGACATTCGGGATGAAACTTCAAAATACCCATCATTGCCTCCAGTGTTTTTAGTTCGACCAATTGTGTGTCCAATCCTTCCGCTTCATGCACATAGGTAACGATGCTATCAAAAAGCCCCTTTAGGATAAGGTTGGGAGGCAAAATGTAAATAGCATCGGCTTTATCAGGTTTTTTTACACTCTTTTGGCTCAATCGCTGCTTTACCTTTTCAATGAATTGGTTTTGAAGAATAAAAGCATACATGTGTGCTTCGCCTTCTTCAGCTGTCCAAGACTTATGCATCAATCCATCCGTGAATTTATCCACCAGCGCAAAATTTCCTCTTTCAACAAGCCTCATTTCGCTACCTGATTCAATGTGCAGTTTTCCCTTTTTCATATACACCAAAACTATTGAAGGGTAGTAAAATGGATGTTTATCCGTAAACTGCCCTTCTACAGATACCATTATTTCTAAATCATTGGAATTGATGTATTTGATTCGGTTAACCATACAGCCTACTTTTGTTATTAAGAGTACTTGCCAAAGGTATTCAAATACATTATATCAAAGTAGCCTGTTTTGGTCAATCTACTTGACTAAAACGGTCAAATGAAAAATAAAAAGCGAGTTTGTTTGTTTTTTTGGCTTCAAAAACCAAATTGTTATTGCTATTTATCATAATTGGCTACTTTAGCATAAGCGAAAAAAGTGTTTTTAGATGGGATGCGATGAAGCGCATTGGTATGTGACCTGACACAATTCTTTTGCTTTAGCGTATCCTTGGTTGATGAAAAATTATTAACAAACTACTTTTATATAGAAAATGGATAAAAACCAATTTGTTGAAGACTTAAAAAAGTCGATTGTACATTATTATAAAAACGTGTGTGAGACAAGTCCACTCATTTCATTTGGGCTATACTCAGATGGTGATGCCAGTACATTGGGTATTTTTTACAACACAAAAGAACACCTCAACCGTAAACTTAAATCATTAGAAAACAACAGTTCCAACATATCTTCTCAAAGAGGTTATTACACTTTTTTTATGGAAGAGTGGAAAGAAGATATCTATTTACCTGAAGACACAAGCTTATTTAATTTGAATGGAATAATAAACGATTTTGGCTCTTCTGAATATGAATCGGGAAATGAAAACTATCAAAATGAGCTATTTGATTTATTTGTTCGAGCTTTAGAGGAACTGAAGAGAAATGGAGTATTTAAAAATGAAAGTGAAGGTTTCTTTCTGCATATAGAAATTTCTGATTATTGGATTGATGAAAAAATGCTCAGAAGAATAGCATTGTTGCATCCAAAGAAGGTATTTGAAGAATACAAAAAATATGCTGAGTCAAACCAATATTAAAATCCTTGCGTTCAAGCATTAAATGCAAACCTACCACTTCTTATCCAAGACTTACTTCTTCCTCCACCATCTGGGGCAATCGACTCTTCAACTCCCCAAACAACACCTTTCCTTTGTCCGTAAAATAAGGATAATGAGACTCCAACACTGCCATGATTACATTGTGCAAACTTGATTTTTCTTCTCCCAAAACTTCCCTTTCCGTCAATCTTGCCTGCATAATCGCCCAGATATTTTTGGCAAACAATTCATAATGCCCTGCATACAGTTCAGGTAGCATGATGCCCTTACCAATAGCCAAATAAATGCCGTTTTGGGAAAAAGTAAGTACCTGTTGCATTTGATTGTTAAATACATCTTTGGCTTCAGGCACCAAGTTCATAATCTCCAAAATATCCCGATAAAAAAAACGGTGTTGGATTTGAAAACGCAAATATGTTTTGATCAAAGAAATATAATCATCCTGCTTCAAAAAAGCCATATTTGCATTTTTCGTTGCCTTCAATTCCCTTGTTATATGCCTCAAGACAGCTTCCATCAAGTCTCTTTTGGACTTGTAGTGATAATACAAATTACCCGCACTAATCCCTGCTTTTTTGGCAGTGTCCTGCAACCGCACATTGCCCACACCTTGCTTGTTAAACAATTGAATGGCACTGGTCAATATCTTTTTTTTGGTTTCTCTCATCTCTATTTCCTTTTCCAACAAAAATAGCAAATAGTTTTGTGATTAGGTTTTGAAACCTACCTTTGGAAAAGTAATAGAATTTAAAATTTGTTACAAAACCTCAAAAGGAAAAGTATAATGACTCAACGCCTCTCGAATGGCAGCTGTATGATTTTGACCATCTTTAGCAATCGCTTTAATAAAAGTAATTCGACCTCTATCCGTTGTTAATTTTACATACAAATCCAAGGCACTAAATAAACCAAGGACCTTTAATTCCTCCAAACAGACTTCCATATTTTGGAGATCAGATAGCTTTGGTTTGAAGACTTTGCCTACCCTAATCGCTTACCATTTGTTTGATTTTTCCAATTTCTTATAAACACTTTTTGCCGCCCAATAACCATTCATGCCATGAACACCGCCACCAGGAGGCGTAGCAGCCGAACACATAAAAATCTTAGGATTTGGTGTGCTATAGGGATTAAATCGAGCAACAGGTCGAGTAAATAATTGCGTAATATCTGCTGCACCGCCCGTTACTGCACCGCCAACATAGTTTGGGTTATACCTATGAAAAGCTTTGGTGTTCATACTATGTTTTGCTAAAATAATATCCTTAAAACCTGGGGCAAAACGCTCAATTTGATTTTCAATAACCTCACTTTTATCTGTTGTAGAACCATTTGGAACATGACAATACGCCCAACAAGTATGTTTTCCTTTCGGACTTCGGGTGTCATCAAATTGGCTTTGCTGTGCCAATAAAACATATGGTTTTTCAGAATGAAGCCCTTGCCAAGCCTCTTTTTCTGCGGCTGCAATTTCCTCAAAAGTACCACCGATATGAACCGTTGAAGCCTCCAAACACTTTTTATCTCTCCACGGAATAGCTTCACTAAGGGCATAGTCAATTTTAAAAACGCCAGGCCCAAAATTGTACTTTTGTAATCTATTCTTGTAAGAAGTTGGTAATTCGTTGCCAGCAATCCTTGCTACTTGCAAAGGATCTGTATCAAAAAGATAAGCCTTAGCAGGGGGCAATTCATCATAACTCTCAATTTTCGTAGATAAAAGTACTTGCCCGCCTGCCGCTTCAAAACATTTCAACAATGCATTCGCAATAGATTGAGAACCACCTTTGGCTACGGGCCAATCAACGGCATGACCATTTGCCAAAAAGACCAACCCTATTGCAGTTGTGAAAAATTTGTCAAAAGGTAAAATGCTATGTGCAGCACAACCTGCAAAAAGTGCTTTCGCTCGTTTTCCTTTAAATGCTAATTTTGAAAATAGTGTAGCAGGTAATGCCGCTTTCATTCCAAAACGGGTCATAAAAATAGGTCGCTTAAACATGCCTAAAGGTCGCAGTGAATCTTCCATTAGCCAATCCACATGATTGGCTAATGGTTGGATGATTCGTTGATAGGCTT
The DNA here is from genome assembly GCA_045105835.1 of Chitinophagales bacterium. Lineage (GTDB taxonomy): Bacteria > Bacteroidota > Bacteroidia > Chitinophagales > UBA2359 > JAUHXA01. The sequence goes on along the minus strand of JBGCDY010000553.1, from coordinate 4,081 downwards.
TTTGATCAATGCCCAAATTAGCTGCTGTTTCTTCTACCGATTTGGAAAGAATAACAGCGGCTTCATTGTCCAATGGATGTGCCACAGAGACTTTAGGGAATACCCATTCTAAGCCATATTGTTCTAAGCCTAATTCTTTGAAATAAGGCGATAAATAACCCGAAGGATGAACCGCAGAACAAACATCATGATGAAAACCATCCAAAGTCAGTTGTGCTGTTCGTGTACCACCACCGACTTGATTGGCTGCTTCGATAATCAAAACCTGCAAGCCTTTACGCGCTAAATAAATCCCCGCACTCAAACCATTTGGGCCAGAGCCAATGATGACTACGTCGTAGTTGTTTGTATTCCTGACCAAGCTGTTTCCTTTTTTTATCTTTCAAATAGATAGGTATATAAAAAATGGTTCTCCATATGGAAAACATCCAAGAATGTGGATTTAAATAATATTTTATGCTGATTTCCTTGCTTCATGCCAATTCAGAAAAGGCTTTTTTTGATTAAAGGTAACGAAAATTTAAAATCAGGCTATTTTATCTTGTAGAATTTTTAAAGAAACGATAGCTTTCTATTAACATGAATACAATAAATTTTATGCGAAAAATACCATGAGCCTATTCAAAAAAAACTAAAGTAACCTTCAATCTGATTTCCTCTCCCATTGAAGGGAGCTTCAATAAAGGAGGAGGAAACACGATTCAAGAAGTTGTTCTTTCTTTAGAAAAAGAACCTCTCCATTTTTCAAATCTACAATCGGATAACCCTTCAAATACTGTTGTTTTAGGCGGACATCCACTGGAATCTTGTTGAAAATGGACATTTTACTCCAAAAAAACTCCCGTATCAAGCACAATTTTCTTCGATTAATGATATTTTGGTGAAAGATTACGATTCTGACGGTTTTGAAGACATTTTACTGATTGGAAACTTATTTCACTCCGAAATAGAAACACCCAGAAATGATGCAGGATTGGTCGCTAACAACAACGACTTTCTACAGATTTTTAAATACCATCACATGGTTTCTGAAAACCGTTAAAACTATTGGATTTTGGATAAGAGAGCAGAGAGGCGAAAATGTAGTTAGTTGTTAGGCATTTATGTCTCATCTCGCTGCCGACTTCTTTCATCTAAAATACTACCTAAAACAAACAAAGTATGTCAACTAAAATGTACGATGCCATTATTGTCGGGTCAGGAGCAGGTGGTGGAATGGCAACCAAAATCCTTTCCGAAGCAGGAATGAAAGTGGCTTTGGTGGAAGCTGGGCCCTATTTCGACCCCAAAGACCCAACGACGATGACCCAAATGAAATGGCCCTGGGATTCTCCTCGACGAGGCGCAAATAGCAAGCGTGCATTTGGTGACTACGATATGTCTTGGGGCGATTGGGAAGTGGACGGAGAGCCTTACACACAAGAAGAAGGTTCTGATTTTATGTGGTGGCGTTCCCGAATGTTGGGAGGGCGAACGAATCACTGGGGGCGAATTTCCTTGCGTTTTGGCCCCGATGACTTTCATCGAAAAGACATAGATGGTTTGGGCGAAAACTGGCCCATCAGCTACGAGGAAATCAAACCCTACTACGACCGCTTAGACAAAATGGTGGGCGTTTTTGGCTCAAAAGAAGGGCGACACAATGACCCCGATGGCTTTTTCTTACCTCCTCCAAAACCACGCCTTCACGAACTCTACTACATCAAAGGAGCAAGAAAAGCGGGAGTAGATGTGATTCCTTCTCGCTTGTCCATTTTGACCAAAAAGTTGAACAAAGACAGAGGCGTTTGCTACTATTGCCGTCAATGCAACCGTTCCTGCAACGTCTATGGAGATTTTTCATCGAGTTCGGTTTTCATCATTCCAGCCGTCAATGGAGGACAAGTGGATTTGTATGTGAACAGCATGGTGCGAACTGTCACTACCGATGAAAACGGAAAAGCTACAGGTGTTTCCTTCATCAACAAAGAGGACAGAAAGGAGTATAAATTGAAGGGACATTCTGTTATTTTGGGAGCTTCTGCTTGCAGTACAGCTCGCATTTTATTGAACTCTAAAAGCACACAACACCCCAATGGTTTGGGCAATAGCAGTGATTTGGTTGGGCGGTATTTGCACGATTCAACGGGAGGCGGAAGAATGGCTTTTATTCCTGCCTTGATGGATAGAAAAACAAACTACAATGAGGACGGTGTAGGCGGTTTGCACGTTTATTCGCCTTGGTGGTTGGATAATAAAAAATTGGATTTCCCAAGAGGCTACCACATCGAAGTTTGGGGCGGAATGGGAATGCCGAGTTATGGAGTGGGCTTCAATGTGACCGAATTCAATAAGCTAATTGGAGGGGAAGTTGGAGGATATGGCGATAAATTGAGAAAAGATGTCAGGCGATATTATGGCGCAATCATGGGAATGGAAGGGCGAGGAGAATCCATTGCCCTAAAAGACAATCGTTGCGAATTAGACCCTAAGGTTGTGGATCAGTTTGGAATTCCTGTTTTGAAGTTTAACTACAAATGGTCAGACCACGAAAGATATCAAGCTCGACACATGCAAGATACCTTTGAAGAAGTCATTCATGCAATGGGCGGTATGGCTTTGGGAGACAAACCGACTGAAGAGGAAGATTGGGGCTTGTTGAAGCCTGGGCAAATCATCCACGAAGTGGGAACAACTCGAATGGGCAACGACCCGAAAACTTCTGTGACCAACAAGTATTGTCAATTGCACGATGCCGACAATGTGTTCATCGTAGATGCAGGTCCGTTTGTGAGTCAAGCAGATAAAAACTGTACTTGGACGATTATGGCATTGGCTATGCGTACTTCTGAATATGTGGTCAAACAGTACAAACAACGAAACGTCTAAAACAAATATAAAATGGATAGGAGAGATTCACTAAAAACACTATTGGTCGGCACCATTGGAGGTATTTCATTGGCTTCTGTAAATGGGTGCAAAACTGAACCTGCAACGGATGCTGCTTTGGAGCAGACTGCTACCAAATTGTATGGACGTACTCCAAAGGAATTGGAGCATGACAAAAAAATACGTGCCGAGGTTTATTTGAATGAGCATGAATTGGCAACAATTGCCGTTTTGTGTGACATCATTTTGCCTGCAACCGCTGATGCAGGTTCGGCAACGGATGCCAAAGTACACGAATTCATTGAGTTCATTGTCAAAGATATACCCAAACATCAATTACCAATGAGAGGCGGACTGATGTGGTTGAATTCAGAATCAAATGGGCGGTTTGAAAAGCAATTCATTGACTGCACACACGATGAACAAATCCAAATCGTAGAAGACATTGCCTACCCTGACCCTGATGGCAAAAAAACTAAAATGACACATGGGATTGCGTTTTTTAACCTCATGCGAAACTTAACCCTGACAGGGTATTACACCACTAAAATGGGCTTTGACGAACTGGGTGTTACCAGCAATTTTGCGAATGTATGGGATGGTGTTCCAGAGGAAGTGCTTGCCAATCATGATGTGGATTACGACCCCGAATGGATAGCAAAATGTGTGGATCAAAGTAAGCGATTGGTGATTGCAGAATGGGATGAAGAAGGGAATTTATTGACATAAAGATTTTATAGGTATCGGATACCTTCAAGGTATCCGATACCTAAACTAAACTCCAAAAAACCAAACCTCCAAATGAGACCTTTTACCACTTCAATAAAAATAACCCCTCTCCTCATTTTTATCCTCTTTACCTGTATCAACTTTGAAAGCAATGCACAGGACTGGGAGGGATTACTACAAACACACCAACTTTGAAAAGTACAAAGCGGATAACGAGAAAGTGGGTTTGCCCGAAGAGGGAATTCCCATGTTGTTTTTATGAGTAATTCGATTACAGAAGTATGCCCTGTTTTAAGCCCTAAGTTTTTTGAAAATTCGGCTTAAGAATGCGGAAGAAATAAATTTACATTCTTTATTCCCCCTTTGAAGGGGGTTGGGGGATGTTCAGCCTGAAAAGTGTAAATTTATTTTTGTAGCATTCCTTATTCTCGCCCATTGTACAAAAGTCACTCGGTCAAAGGAAACAAATTGCTTCTCGAATTTG
>JBGCDY010000552.1:0-5326 GCA_045105835.1 Chitinophagales bacterium | reverse complement strand
GGCAGGGAAAGTTCGTTCTCCCACGAAGTGAAAATACGTCTTTTGATTGTAGGGAAACAAATCCCAATTTTCGGCTTGAAGGGAAAAAATACTGGAGAAGAGGGTAAAAAAAGAAGCATTGCAGTTTTCATAACCTATCATTTATCAAATTCAAAAATAAGAGTTTTGATAAAGATATGTAAAAATGGAGAAAACTGCAATGCTTGAAAATGAGAATCTTGGATTTCTAATTGATTGCAAGTTATTTGACATAGATATTGCAATCAATACAATTTATATTTTTGCGAGTAGTTCTGCTTTTTTTCGTAGAAATTCTTCTTCCGTCAATATACCTTTTTCGGTCAATTCATGAAGGCGATTGAGGGTTTCGAAGATGTCTTTTTCTTCGGGAGCAGGGTCAATCTCAATCGGTTTGGGATCTTCCTGTTCGTCGTAGTTCTTTATGAGTTTCCCCGCATATTCTTTCCCTCTTTCAAACTCACGCTCATACATTTCTTTGGCTTTGTCGACATCAAAATCGAGAAGGTCATTACCGCCTTCTAAATGATTCACAAAGACTTGCCCTAAAGCATAGGTCGAAGCACCCGACAAAATTGCCAGCGAAATACTTCCGACTACATAGCCATAACCTGGCACCAATTTGGTCGCAATCGCTCCCACACGCACCAAAGTATTGCCGACCAAAGCAGTGATGAGGCTTTTGCTGACTCGTCGAGAATAGTCCACATCATAGGTGCGGCAAAGCTGCTTCATCATCGAAAGTTGCACCAAAGTCAAGACTCCCACATCTACGATAGGGAAGGGGATGGCTCCTGCACCCATCGACCAAAGAATGTGATTGTTGACCACATCGTTGGCACGATCCTTACGGTTTTCGTTGTCATTGTTCGGGAACAAGCCACCGATTTTGTGCTTGAGGTAGGTAGGTAAAAAGGATATGAAACTCATTAAAATGGTTTTTGCATTGATGTAAAAGACTAAAAATAATTGTCTTCTTTAAAACATTCAATTACAAAAATTAGTTCAGACTTAACAAATTTTAAACTTTGTGTAGACCTCATGAGCTTAATCTGCTGTAAAATTAAGCTTTGAAAGCCTCTGTTCTTATATTGTAGAAACTCGGATTAATTTCCAATCTGTATTTCGACCTTTTGTGAACTGGAAGGTTTTTGTTCTTCCAGTGCTTTTTCTATATCAGTAGGTGGTCGCCAACTGGGCATCGCAGCTGCCAAATAATCAGGTGTAACCTGTGCATGAGTAGAACCATCAACACTCATAACATGAATACCTGTTTTGTTCCCCCTAGCAAGCATATAAGCAATGTATTCACCGTCAGCTGAAAAGACTGGCATCATCTCATTTTTGTCAGGTGTATTGGAGATATTTTTAGGTGTGCTTGTATCATTTGCCTTGATGGTGAAAATGTCAAAATTATTTGATTTAGAGGATCCATTAGAAGAATAAATCAATTCTTTGCCATTGGGCGACCAATTGGGCATGTAGTCAAAAGCATTACTTTTGGTAACTCGAATAAGGTTGCTACCACTTCTGTCACATAGATAAATGTCTGTTTGTTTGTCGTGTCGAAAAGTTTGAAAAGTGATAGACAGCGCATCAGGAGACCAAACAGGATAAATATCATCGTAGGTGGTGTTGGTGAGTTTTTGGATATTTTTACCATTCAAGTCCATTTTGTAAATGTGTTTGGCCTTGTCTTTCTCGCTCACAAAAACAATGTCATTGTCTATTGATATACTTGGAGAACGAACTTCAAAATTTAAATTCCCCACTTTTTGGTAGAGTGAATCGCTAAAGGAGAAAAGGTAAGCTTGGAATTGTTTTTGATTTCGGTCTGATTCAAAAATAAAACCTGAAGCATCGGGAAGCCATTTGGGAAGCATGTCACTTCCTTTGTCATCGGTCAATTGCCTCAACCCTGTTCCATCACCATTGATGATGTAGATATTGAAGGCTTTATTTTCTTCTGCACTAAACAACAGTTGGTAATCTGCAATTCTATCCAACAAAGCTCGGCTACTAATTTCTTTCATCTCAGCTGCTTTTTTTGCGAGACTTATAGAATCCGTTTCGAATTTAGTAGTAGGAGTATTTTCGGAGGTCTCATTACCACAGGCTACTAAAAAAAAGATGGACAGTAAAAGTGTCCCCAGAAATTGTATTGATTTCATCTTGACAGTGTTTTTAAAATTGAGTCTGCAAATTTCTCATTAAAAATTGTGTTTACCTACATTTAGAGCTAAATGAAAAGTGAAATGCAGAAAAAAATGCAAAAATAATTGATTATCAATAGCTAAGAATTGTGAAATATTCAGCCATTACTGCAATGTTTTCTTTGTATGAAGTCGATTTGTTTCAAACAAATTTCATTTGAAGGAGTGAAAACGAAAAATAAATTTGCAATACCTAAGAATCCAATGTATATTTGACCTATGTATTCAAAAGAACTACTCAAAGGAACTCTTCGAACCATCGTTTTGAAGCTACTGGCAGAACAAGGACGAATGTATGGTTATCAAATCACACAAGAAGTCAAGCTGCGTACCAAAGACCAAATTGTATTGACTGAAGGAGCATTGTATCCCATCTTGCATAAGTTGGAAGCAGAAGGTTTTCTTGCCACGGAAAAGGTTTATATCGGCAAACGGCTACGAAAATACTATCACTTGACGGATACAGGAGGAGTTGCTGCTGTGGCAAAAGTACAGGAGTTTGCAGATTTTGTGAAGACCATGCAGGGCTTATTGGAGTTTAAGTTGGACATGACTTAATAAGCTTTCAAGGTGGCATTATCAGGTTATCTGTTTGGATATCCTTAATTTATCCTGATTCATCAAGGCTGGAACAACACCATAAGCAACCTCAAATTTTGGAGCGTTTTTTTCTCGAAAAATAATTCACAGACTACAAATCGTATCTGTGATCAATGGGAGAACTCTATCCAAAACATCCATTTATAGACTTAACCAAAGAGCCGATTTAGCCAATAGCTCTAAATATTTTTATATGATACTTTCTGATAAACAAATTGATTGGATAGCAAAAGACCTGCGTCAACGTGGTTTGACTTATCATCCATTGAAGGAAGAACTACTTGATCATGTTTGCTGTGCGATGGAAGCAAAAGCAAGTGAGGAGGAGTCTTTTGAAGAGGTGTATGAGGAGGTCATTGCAGACTTTGGTGAAGAAGGAATCGCACAAACCCAATATGAGACACTTCATTTATTAACACATAAAAAAAGAATCATGCGAAGATTAACAGCATTGACAGCCAGTGTTTTCATGGCAATTGTCGTATTTTTTAGCTTCAATATGCACGCTCAAAGTGCGCCGAGTATCAGTCCTTTGGGCAAGGATACAAAAGTGACCAGTCATTTCGGAATGCGGATGCACCCGTTTTTGAAGAAGAAAGTCCTTCACAAGGGAATTGATTTGAAGGCAGCCGAAGGAACGCCTATTTATGCCACTGCTGATGGGGAGGTAAAAGCGGTGATTGAAAGTGATAAAGGGCATGGAAACCACATTATTCTGCAACACGGAGAAGAGTTCAAAACCGTTTATGCCAACCTTTCTACGTTTGCAGTAGGTGAAGGAACAATTGTCAAAAAAGGGCAACTAATTGCGTATTCAGGAAATACAGGAGCTTCAACTGCCCCCCATTTGCACTATGAAGTACTTCAAAATGAGGAACATGTAGATCCTGCAGATTTCTTTTAGGGAATTTATCCATTTGAATTGACTTGCCTAAAAAAACTGTGGCTTATAAAAGGCGATTTGTAGAGAAACAAACCTATTCAGATTCAGAAAAGGTCAAGGAAATAGTGTGAGTTTGAAAACAGCTCAATAGTGATGAGTTTCGAACCCCTTCGCTATTGAACTGTTTTTATTCATCGTTTTTTTATCGTTGTAACAAATAGCTTTGGACATAATCTTTTACCCCTTCTTCAAGAGAATAAAAAGCCTCATCATATCCCGCATCCTTCAATTTGTGCATATCCGCTTGGGTATAGTATTGGTATTTGTCCCGAATGTCTATGGGAGTATCAATAAATTCAATGTGGGGCGTTTTCTGCAAAGCTGCAAATGTATTGTTGACCAAGTCCAAAAAAGTACGAGCCTGCCCTGTTCCCAAATTGTACAAACCAGAAGTAGGTGTTTGCTGCATCAGAAAATACATCACCTTTGCGACATCCTTCACATACACAAAATCTCTAAGCTGCTTTCCATTTTCAAAATCAGGATTGTGAGAGCGAAACAGCTTCATCATATCCGTTTGCTGGATTTGTCGAAAAGCGTGAAAAATAACCGAAGCCATCCGCCCTTTGTGGTATTCATTGGGACCATAAACATTAAAAAACTTCAATCCATACCAATAAGGAGGAGCCGTTTTTTGCTGCAATGCCCACTTATCAAAGTCATTTTTAGAACGCCCATAAGCATTCAGCGGCTGCAATTTATCCACAATATCGTGGCGATCCTCATAACCCAATTCCCCCAAACCATAAGTGGCAGCAGAAGAGGCATAGACCAAAGGAATCTGATATTCCGCACACAAATTCCACACTTTTTGGGTATAATGCAAATTGAGGCGGTCAAAAATGGCGGTATCAAATTCGGTGGTATCCGTCCTTGCGCCAATGTGAAAAATGGCGGTAACGTTTTTGTAATTGTTCGGAAGCCAAGCTGCAAAAGCATCTCGATGAACCCAGCCCAAATGCTCTATTCCCTCCAAATTTGGCTGCTTATCCGCTCTCGAAAAATCATCCACCAATATTAGGTTTTTGATGCCTTTTTGATTCAGATAAGTCGCAAAATAACTGCCAATAAAACCTGCTGCGCCAGTGATAATAACCATGAATGAAAATTAAAATGAGAATAAAAATGTTATTATTCAACATTAAGGAATCCTGAATTAAAAGGAAAATTGGAATGAATCCCGACCCTTATGGATTGTAGTAAAAAAAGGAGAAATGGGCGTTAAGAACAGATTGTTGTTTGAAGACAGAGCGAAGTGATGTCAAGTTTCAAGCTGTTTAGTCCATTTTTTCTTTTTTTGCGTTAAGCAATACATTCAGGTTCCCGAGGTCTCGGGACAGGCTTTGACTTTTGGTTCTTTTTGTCAAGTTGAGCGAATGCGAAATCCCGATTTCTCGGGGCAAAAGAACAGGTAATACAAGCCCCTCAATATTTGCTGAATAGTAAAATAAAAATTAGAAATAGACTTCAATTTCATAAAAAATGATTTTGAAGTCTATTCTTATATTCAATATTTTGTAATGTTTTCCGCAAATTTAAAGCGCAAAAATAG
>JBGCDY010000551.1:0-10880 GCA_045105835.1 Chitinophagales bacterium | reverse complement strand
CCTTCAATTTAGCATAGTCTTCAATAAGCACAGAAAGAGGCTCCGGGTTTTGCTTGGTTAAATATGCACTCAACTCAAATTTATCTACTTCCAAAAATTTCTGAATTTCATTCAATACCATTCCAGGATTTTTCACCAATTGTTCGTAAGAAACCTCATGTACATCATGGTCTACAAAAAACTGACTTCCTTCAAGTTCCCATGTTTTTGTTTTTTGAAATGCTTCCAAACATTCTTCTTTCGTGAGCATTACAGCTTTTTTATCCGCTTTCACTGCGTTAATTTTGCCCACTTGTTCCCATTTTTTCGTCTTTCCAGCTATTTTTTTCGACAAAAAGGTACGCAGCATATTCTCTCTTCTTAGGTGTATAACCTTCAACCTCTCAGTGGATTTCAAATACTCCCACACCACTTTTGTATGTGCTTCTTTAGCGTGATAATAAAATATTTTGAAGCCAACCGCTTTCACATTTTCATCATAAATACCATAAGCCACATCTTTGATATAATCAATGGGATTCTCTGCAATTTTTTGTTTTGCAGCAGCATCAATTGCAGTACCAAATATCTCGTTGTGAGAGACAATATTTGCATGACTATTCAAATAAGAAAGCAAAAGGTTGGAACCTACTCTCGAACGACACAAAACAACAAATTTAGTGTACTCAGTATGACCTTTCAACAAGCCTCGGTGAGTAGCCCAACGCTTAACGTCTTGAACCTTATTATTAGCAATCGACTTTATTAATTTTATCATAGGGATGATCTCCATTTTGCCTTTAATTTTGAAGAAGATTCAATAAATTCCAATATATTTTCGCCTCTCTGTTCCCAGCTATAATGCTTAGCCAGTTCTACATTGTTTTCAGATATACTGCGCTGCAAATCTTCATTCTTCAACAATAAATTCAATTTATCAGCCAAATCAGAAACACTTTCAGCTTCAAAAAATACACAATTCTCATTTTCTTTCAATAATTGTCTAATCGCATATAAGTCAGAAGCCACAATAGGTAAGCCCATAGCCATGTATTCATATGTTTTTAATGGAGAAGTATATTTAATTCCCTCAGGCATTCTATTATTAGGAATCACTGCAATATCTGCCATCGTCAAAGCTTTCACCAAGTCTCCTTGTGATAGAAATCCTTCTACTACCACTTTACCCTCAAAACCTTCTGCCTTCACCAGTTTCTCAATCTTCTCCTTATAGACTCCAATACCTCCAATAAGCAACACTTTTGCATTCCCTAAAGCTAAAAATTTTGTGGCTTGAACCAGCACTTCTACTCCTTTCCACTCAATAAAAGTTCCTGTGTAAACAATTATTTTTGAGTTTTTTAGTAAAGGATAACGACTATAAAACCATTCCTCATCCCTCTCTACATTTAAGAAGTTTTTTAGATTTACCGCATTGGGTTGCACCAGTAATCTCTTAGAATCTACTCCAAATACATTCAATAAATCCTCTTTTGCACCTTCCGTTGTGGGGACATAAATATCTGCTACGTCCATTCCTTGCCTCTCTTGTTCCAAACTAATCTTTGTCGACACTTGGTGGAGCATATTATGAGGTTCAAAAACAATTTGTTGTTTAGGTCTCAAAAAAGCAGGTAGCATGGAAAGAAAATAAACAAAAGAAAAATCACGTGTATAAACAATATCATACTTGAATAACCGTATGTAAATCAAAATAAACAAGCAATAAAGCCCTCTTGTGATTTTCTCCAATAATAAAGAAGAAGTAATCAAAGTTATCGGAAGTCTCACCAAATGAAACTGTCGATTAAGTGCATAAAAATCGAAGACCTTCTTTGTTTCCTTACTCGACATCCAATGAGAAAAATACGTAATTTCAGCATTAGCAGCAAATGCATTTGCCATATTTAAAGTCTGATTCGCATCTGCAGGAGTATCACTCCTAAGTTTGGTCAAGTAGATAAATGCCATTTTCATACCATCACCTCCTTTAACAATCGCTCGTATTGACCCACAACATTATCCCAGCTAAATTCTTCTCGAAAAGCTTCTACCTTATTTTCATCTGTTAGGTAGCCTGCCAAAAACTTTTTATGGTAATACGCTTCAATTAATTTCGCCAAACCTTCTGCATCACGATACTCCATAAAATCACCTGTAACTCCCTCTTCTATCAATTCATTGTTTCCACTTACTGGTGTAGAAATAAGGTATTGACCACATGACAAAGATTCCAATGCTGCAATAGACATCGCCTCATAAGTAGAACTAATCACCTGCAAATTAGCCGATTGGTAAGCATACAACATTTCCGCCTTTGCTACCCATCCCCTGAAAACAACTTTATCTGAAATATCATTTTCAACAACAAAAGCTTCCATCTTATTTTTAAGTGGACCGTCTCCCAAAATATGAACCGTAAAATCAATGTTTTTTTGGGCAAATATTTTGATGGCTTTCAGAAAAGTAAATGGGTCCTTCTGGTCAACCATTCTACCTACAAAAATAATCTTGAATTGTGCTGACTTCTCATTATAGTTGGGTTTGAATACGGTATTGTTGCAGCCATTAGGAATGACTACATTATTGAGAGCATAGTTCTTCCCTAAAAATTTATCTGCATGTGCCTTCATTTCATTGGTTAGCAACACTGCTTTTGCAGCGTTTAAAAAAATCTTTTTCAACCAAAAGTAAGTTACCAAATGAAATTTGAACATCTGTTCAGGAAAGACCCAAGGAATATCATGTCCGTGAGAGACAACTATGTAAGGAATATTGAATTTTTTCTTCAAAAACAAACCAACTTCTCCAGAAGGAATAGCATAATGACAAACTGCAATATCATATTGATGTGTTTTGCAGTGCTCTTTTAAGTATTTTTTGGCGTGACTAATATAAGACAACATTTCAATAGGATTGGATTTGAAGTCATGCTTTCGTCTTGATTTCACACGAATAATCCGCAAATTCCCCTCAACACTATCCTCTTTTTCTCCTTCAAACCAAGTAGTCAGTACAGTTACTTCATGTCCCAATTTCACAAGTCCTTCTGCCTCATACCTTGTACAAACTCCTGCACCTCCTCCAAGTGGGGGATACTCATAGTTTAACTGCAGTATCTTCATCGAAATTTACTTTTTCGTGAACAATATAAAGCGGGCGATTTCTCACCTCATCATAAATTCTTCCAATGTACTCGCCCAATATCCAAATAAGGATAAAGAAAGAGCCCATAAATATAAACAAAAAGACTACTAAGAATTTATACAAATGGTAATAGACATCATTAATGATTATGTCTCCTATCATATAGAGTAGAAACCCAAAACCCATTAGAATACTTAGGTTCCCCAATAAAAAACCAATTTTCAATGGCAAGAAAGAAAACCCAAGTAAGCCTGTCATTCCCAATTGAATGAGTTTGGAAAGGGTATAACCAGATTCCCCTTCTTCTCGATCAGGACGGTAATAATCTACATAGGTGTGTTTGAAGCCTGTCCATGCAACCATTCCTCTGAAATAAGGCGTTTTACCGCGCATTTTATTCATTTCTCGTTGCACTTTCATATCCACCAAACGAAAATCGCCTACATTTCGGGGAATATTTACCTCTGAGAATTTATCTAGCAATCCATAGTAAAATTTTGAAGCATATCGCTTGATAAAATTATCTTTACGATAATTCAACCGTCTTGCATACACAATCTTAAAACCTTCTTTCCACTTGGAAATCATTTCAGCAACTACCTCAGGAGGGTCTTGCAAATCACAATCCATGGAGATAATGGCATCACCACGAGCATAGGTTAACCCTGCTCCTAAAGCAGCTTGGTGTCCAAAATTCCGGCTTAGATTAATACCCCTAACCCGAGAATCCTTTTTTGAATGCTCCAATAGTATTTCCCAAGTACGATCTGCACTTCCATCATTGATAAATATCAATTCCCAATCTCGTTCACCAAGTGAATCCATCAATGACACCACCTTTTGATAGAGCGTAGGAATGTTTTTTTCCTCATTATATGCGGGTACTACAAAAGAAAATTTTGTCATTGTGAACAAATATTACTTAGTGTTAACAATTATTTTTTTGATGCTATAATAGCTGTTTTCATCATCTTTATAATATCCTTTCACCAATATATCCGCTAATACTCCACCAACAAACATATTCAAGCCACTCAAAAACAATAGAATGGTTAAAATTGGCCAGGAGGTATCAGAAATATCTTGTCCTTGAAAGAATAAAACTACACTCACTCCCATACAAATCACACTTAGAAATAGCAAAATTAATCCGACTCCTCCCAATAAGTGCAATGGGCGCATGGCATATTTATTCCAAAACCATACAGCAATCATATCAATGAACCCCTTAATAGTACGTCGCCAATTGTATTTAGTCACTCCTGCAGTCCTTGCACGGTGGTTAACTACAACTTCTCCTACTTTAAACCCTTTTATTTCTAATAAAGCAGGTATAAAACGATGCATTTCACCATAAAGTGAAATACCTTCAAAACATTCCTTCTTATAAATTTTTAAAGAGCAGCCACTGTCATGTATTCCATCATTGATCAGCACTTTTCGTAGAAAATTAGCTCCTCTTGATACAAATCGCTTCATAAAAGAATCCTTACGGTTCTTTCGCCAGCCTGAAACGACATCAAAATTATTCGTTTCCAAAGACTCAATTAATAAAGGAATATCAGCAGGATCATTCTGCCTATCTCCATCCATTGTGATGATGTAAGGATATTGAGCAGCCTTAATGCCTGCATCCATTGCAGCTGTTTGACCAAAATTCTTACGCAACTCAATGAGTTTTACAGGAGCCAAAGTGTTCGCAATGGATATCGTTTCATCACTAGAGCCATCATCCACCAGAATAATTTCATACACGTAGTTATTGTTCTGACAAACCTTCACTATTTCTTCATGTAAAGCAGCCACATTTCCTTCCTCATTATAAATAGGAATGACTATGGATAATTTATGCATAAAATCAATGCCTTTTATAATTAGCTAATGAGATTGAGCCTTATTGAATACTTTAAAATTCAATTCACTCTATTCATAATAATTCAAAGTAGGATATCCTCCTTCTTTTAAATATCTATCTCGTTTAAAAACTTCCAAATCTGAAGCCACCATTTCATGAACCAACATTGGCAAATCATATTTAGGTTTCCACCCAAGAGATTGTTTGGCTTTTTCTGGATTACCAATCAACAAATCTACTTCTGTTGGTCGAAAATAACGTGCATCGACAGCTACGACTTCCTTACCTATTGGCAAAACGTATTCAGGATTAGAACAACTAACGACAATTCCTCTCTCTTCAACTCCTTCTCCTTCAAAAGACAACTTTACTCCAATATGATCAAAAGCCATTCTCACAAAGTCTCTTACAGAAGTAGTTACACCAGTAGCAACGACATAATCGTTCGGATTTTCTTGTTGTAGCATTAAGTACATCGCCTCCACATAATCACGTGCATGCCCCCAATCACGTTTTGCATCCATATTGCCCAAGTGAACTTTTTCTTGTAAACCTAAAGCAATACGAGCAACGGCACGAGTCACTTTACGGGTGACAAAAGTTTCGCCTCTAATAGGGCTTTCGTGATTAAATAAGATACCATTACAAGCATACATATTATATGCCTCTCGATAATTCACAATAATCCAATAAGAGTATAATTTAGCAACAGCATAAGGTGAACGAGGATAAAAAGGTGTTTTTTCATCTTGAAGAGATTCTTGTACTAAACCATATAACTCAGATGTTGATGCCTGATATACCTTAGTTTTTTCCGTTAATCCCAATAATCGAACAGCTTCTAATATTCTCAATGTTCCCAAAGCATCTACATCTGCTGCATACTCTGGCATTTCGAAGCTAACTTTCACATGGGACATCGCACCAAGATTGTAAATTTCATCAGGTCTTACCTCTTGTATGATCCGAGTGATATTCATTGAATCTGATAAATCCCCAGAATGCAATTGGAAGCGGTTGTCTTCCTTGTGTTGACCGTGATACAAATGATCTATCCGGTTCGTATTAAACAATGAACTATGTCTTTTAAGTCCATGTACTTCATACCCTTTATTCAACAAAAGTTCTGCTAAATAAGCTCCATCCTGTCCTGTTACACCTGTGATCAATGCTTTTTTCATTACTAAATATTATTAACAATTTACATACAAAAGACAACCTTTCCTATTTCATTGAATTCTTCATTTCGCTGACAATTCAAATATCTACATTTACATAATTTCTATGTACACTATCTATTTATCAAATCAGAAATCCCTATCATACTTCAGTCAATTTATAATACGCTTTATACCATTCAATGAACTTCGATATTCCATAAGCCACCTCTGTTTTGGGCTTATAATCCAAGTCCGCTATCAAATCATCCACATCTGCCCAGTTCTTAGCAACATCACCTGGCTGCATCCCCATAAAATTTTTCTTTGCTTCTTTTCCCAATGCCTTCTCAATCGCTCCAATATAATCCATCAAAGCAACAGGGCTACTGTTTCCAATATTATAAATTTTATAAGGAGATTTGGCAGTGCTGGGGTCAGGATTCATTGCAGACCAATTGGGGTTACCTTTAGGAGGATTGTCTATTACGCGTGTAACACCTTCAACAATATCATCAATATAGGTAAAATCACGTTGCATATTACCATGATTGAAGATATTGATAGGTTTGTCTTCAATGATTGCCTTGGTAAATAAGAAAAGAGCCATGTCAGGTCTGCCCCAAGCTCCATAGACGGTAAAAAAACGAAGACCAGTAGTGGGAAGATTGAATAAATGACTGTAAGCATGTGCCATCAATTCATTGGATTTTTTTGTTGCAGCGTATAGACTGATAGGATGGTCAATATTGTCAGAAGTAGAAAAAGGCATTTTTTCATTCAGGCCATAAACGCTTGAACTACTGGCATAAGCCAAATGCTTTACTTTCGTATGACGACACCCTTCTATGATGTTCACAAAACCAACAATATTACTGTTTATGTAAGCGTGGGGATTTTCTAAACTGTATCTAACTCCTGCTTGAGCGGCTAGATGACAAACCTTGTCAAATTTTTGCTCTTCAAAAAGTTGTGATACATTATCCTTGTCTTCCAGTTGGAGTTGGATAAATCGATAATTAGGGTACTTTGAACTTTGTACTAAGTGATTATATTGAATCGCATCACGACTTATACCCGTATCTTCTAAACGATCATACTTTAGATTTACATCATAATAATCGTTAATACTATCCAATCCAACCACCTCATCTCCACGGTTTAACAATTCTTTTATCAAATGGAAACCAATGAAGCCTGCGGTACCTGTTACCAAAATTCGCATGAGAGTCACTTTAATTACAAGAGAGCTTATAGACTATCGCAAAGCTAAGAGATTAAATGCTAAATGGAAGGATAAATATTGTTTTTTTTTGAAAGCTTAGTATCAAAAAATTTGTCCCCCCTTAAAATATAGGCTATTTTTGCGGTAATTTTTTCTCATTTTTTTAATTTACTTTTCTCTATGAACATTTACGTAGGCAACCTTGACTACCGAATCACGGAAGAAGATCTACGCGATATATTTGAAGAATACGGCATTGTTGAATCGGTCAAACTCATTATTGACAAAAAAACCAACCGATCAAAAGGTTATGCTTTTGTTGAAATGCAAAAAGAATCGGATGGTCAAAAAGCAATTGAAGACCTAGAAGAAGCAGAGTTAGAAGGAAGAGTCATGCGTATAAATATAGGTCGTGGAATCCAACAAAACAAATCCAATAAAAGACACAAGGGCGATTATCGTTCGAACAACAACAAATCTAATAATACTTAGCAGTATCCGCTCAATTATACAATATTCTTGGCGATGCTATGCTTTTTGTATAGCATCGCTTTTTGTTTTATTAAAATGATTTTCATAAATATAATTCATGAAAAAATACAACTTTAGCTCTGGGCCTGCAATATTACCACAATCGCTCTTTGAACAAGCAGCAAAGGCTACATTGAACTATCAAAATTCAGGTTTATCTATACTCGAAATTTCTCACAGAAGTGATGCCTTTGTCGAGATTATGGAAGGTGCAAAAAAATTGGTGGTAGAGCTTTTGGATTTAGACGATGATTTTGAAGTACTGTTCCTAACAGGAGGAGCAAGTACACAATTTTGTTTGGTTCCTTTTAACTTATTACCATCCAATGGCTTGGCAGTTTATTTAGATACAGGTACATGGTCAGAAAAGGCCATCAAGGAAGCAAAAAATTTCGGCAATGTTGAAGTATTGGCTTCTTCAAAATCCAGTAACTTCAATCACATCCCCAAGAATTACCAAATCCCTGACCAAGCAACGTACTGCCACATTACAACCAACAACACGATTTACGGTACTCAAATGCATGAGATACCCAAAACCAAAGTGCCAATCGTTGCAGATATGTCCTCCGACATTTTCTCCAAAAAAATAGATATGAATCAGTTTGGGATGGTCTATGCAGGGGCACAAAAAAACTTAGGTCCAGCAGGAACCACACTCTTACTTGTCCGCAAAAGTTTGTTAGGAAAAGTCGATAGAGCCATTCCAAGTATGTTAGATTATCAGGTGCATATCGCCAAAAAATCAGCCTTCAATACTCCCCCTGTATTCCCAATTTATTGCTGTTATTTAGGTTTGCAGTGGATAAAAGAAAAAGGAATCGCTCAAATAGAACAAGATAATTTATTGAAAGCGAAACTCATTTACGACGAAATAGACCGCAATTCACTTACCAAAGGGCATTCTTTAATAGAAGATCGTTCTCTCATGAATGCTTCTTTCGTACTTACCGACACAACTTTAGAAAAACCATTTTTGGATTTGGCAGAACAAGCCAATTGTGTTGGGGTCAAAGGACATCGTTCGGTAGGTGGTTTCAGGGCTTCTATTTACAATGCTATGCCTATTGAAGGGGTGCAAGCATTAGTTGAAGCCATGCAAGAGTTGGAACGTAAATTTGGATAAACATCAACAGGAATGTTGAAGGTTTTTCGATTTATTCGGTAAGAAGAAGTTTATTTATTGGCATTGAAGTGCCTGTGAATCATTTTTTCTTACCGATTTTTATTATTTACCATCAAAGCAAATACGGAGATACCCTGAGGTCTGATGTTTAAAACGGCAAAGGTTGAACATCTTCTTCTCCACTCTTTTGCTTCATGAATTCTTTTTCCTGAGCATCTTTGGAGTTTTTGCATACTTGATCTTTCAAGGCAGCCATTTTGATGGCTGCAATAGCAGTTTCTACACCTTTGTTTCCATGCTTTCCGCCTGCCCTATCCTTGGCTTGCTGATGTGTTTGGGGAGTCAATACACCAAAAATGACAGGACAATCCACGTTTGAAGTTCTACCACTCTGACGAAGATTTAGCTGCATCAACCCTTCGGCTACTGCTTGATTGATATATTCATCGTGTCGTGTTTCGCCCGTAATCACACAGCCCAGACAAATAATGGCATTTACAGCAGGATACTGAACCTCCTGCATAAGGCGAGCTGCATAAACAAGTTCATAAGTTCCTGGTACATGATAGACTTCAATATTTTCAGGAAGAACACCATGCTCTAATAAGGCTGTCTTGCAACCTTCAAATAAGGCAAAGGTGATATCAGTATGATAATCAGTAACTACAATGCCAAAGCGATAGGTACTCGCATCAGGCACGGCATTGAAGTCGTAATCGGAAAGACTTTTGAGTCCGCTCGCCATGTGAATAAATTAGAATGGAGGAATAGATTGAAGATTACAAATTACATCTTAGCTTCTACACGAGCAATGTATTTCTCAATACTTCGACCTGCTTCAGAATTTGGATAATCTTTTTTGATCATCTCATAAGCAGACTTAGCACCACTGTTGTCTCCTTCTTGTTCCATTGCTTGACCTGCTCTCAACCAGTACATCGTAGCCGTAAAGTCATTGTCACTATTTCCAGCCGCTTTTTTGTAGTAGCTGATGGCATTAGACATATCTCCCAATTCGGAGTAAGCATCTCCCATAGCTCCCAAAGCCATTGTTCCTACAACTTCGTCACCACCACTGAATTTTTTGAGGTAAGTAATTGCATTGTCGTAATCTCCTAAATTCAAATAACTAACTCCAGCATAATATGCTGCCAAATTAGAAGCATCTGTCATGCCACTGTAATTGTCAATTATTTCAAGAAACCCAGGAAAGTTGCCATCGCCATTCAATGCCAATTGAAAAGAATCTTTCTTGAAGTATCCTTCTGCAACATACATTTCTGCTTGTGCATCTTTTTCCTGACCAGGTATATAAAGATTGTTGAATGCCAAGAATGCCAAAACCAATACAGCAATACCAGCTACAATACCCAATACTGTGCTGCGGTTATCTTCAATAAACCTTTCGGCTTTACCATACGATTCCTGCAATTGAATCTCCTGCTCAAGTATGTCTCCTTTAGGTTGAGTATCTCTTACTTTTCTTCCCTTGTTGTACGTTGCCATCTTTTTATGCTAAAACTTTTAATGGAAAAAGGTAATCTGAGAGCTTCAAAAAAGTAGCTCTGTCTTTTTTTGGAGGACAAAGATAGTGATTTTACAAATTTTGTTCACTATATCTCTTTTTATTCTTGTTTTTCTACTTCAATTTTCAAAATCACGCATGAAATGACCTCTTGAAGCTTTGAAAAAAGAACCCAAATTAGAAGATAACCTCTCATCAAATTAAAAAAACGAAGCATTTTCAAAAGCTTATACAGCGTTTTCCCTTTTACCTTAGTTATAGAAGCATAGAATTCTATTTTAGGCTTCAAAGTACCTGTGATTATTTTCACATTCATAAATCAAAACATTTGTAGG
>JBGCDY010000550.1:0-3611 GCA_045105835.1 Chitinophagales bacterium | reverse complement strand
CATTTATTGACGATGCGACAGCTCCTTCTTGTATCATGACTTATGCTGAGTTGATGTTTATCAAAGCAGAAGCTATGAATGACAAACAAGCATACATGGATGGTATTACTGCTTCTATGGAGAAAATGGGAGTTGCTGCTGATGCTGCTTATATGGATGCTGCTGGTGCGGCTTACGATACAGGTGCTTTGGAAGCTACTATCAACCAAAAATGGATTGCTCTTTTTGGTAATGGTGCAGAAGCTTACTCTGAGTATAGAAGAACCAAATACCCTGCTACTATTCAAGAGGTTCCTGAGTCTGTATATCCAGGTCAAGGTGTACCTTACCGATTTGCATATCCAACTTCTGAATATTCAGTAAACGAAACCAACCTACAGGCTGCTATTGATGGTCAAGGTGTTGATGCTACTGGTTTATACGGAAGCGAAATGTGGTGGGTAATGAGATAATAAATAATCTATTACTTCTATTTTTTGGATAAATGAAAGTCCCGTTACCGTAAGGTCGGGGCTTTTGTTTATTGCAGAAAAGGCTTTTGACTTTTAAGACACAAAGGTTTTATTTCTCCTCAATGAGAAATTACTTTGTAGATTTAAATGTTCAAAAGCCTTTTCTATTTGTATTCAGAACAATGACCCAAAGCGACTGTTATTATAGAATAAATGCCCACTAAATTTAAACAAAGCACTGAATTGAACAAGAAAAAAATCATCAACGACCCTGTTTATGGCTTCCTCAATATTCCCCACAAAATGGTGTTCAACCTAATAGAACATCCTCACTTCCAACGCCTCAGACGTATCCAACAATTAGGACTCACCTCTTTGGTCTACCCAGGAGCTTTGCACACACGATTTCACCATGCTTTAGGAGCAACACATTTGATGAAGCAAGCCATTGAAGTCTTGAGGGCTAAAAAAGTAAAAATAAATCAAGAAGAAGGAAAGGCTGCAATTACTGCCATTCTCATGCACGACATTGGACATGGACCATTTTCCCATGCCTTAGAACACAGCATCGTCACCAATGTACCACATGAAATGTTATCGCTTTTGTTCATGCAGCGATTGAACAAAGAATTTGGAGGGCGGCTGGATTTGGCGATACAAATCTTCAAAGGAGAATACCACAAATCATTTTTGCACGAATTGGTATCGAGTCAATTGGACATGGACCGTTTGGATTACCTGAACCGAGACAGTTTCTTTACAGGTGTTCAAGAAGGTGTAATAGGTTTTGATAGAATCATCAAAATGTTGGCAGTTAGAGACAATCACTTGGTAGTAGAAGAAAAAGGAATCTATTCGATTGAGAAATTTTTGATTGCTCGACGCTTGATGTATTGGCAAGTATATCTCCACAAAACGGTCATTGCAGCAGAGTTGATGTTGCTTAAAATTCTGCAAAGAGCCAAACAATTAATTCAAGAAGGACATAATTTGTCTGCTACTCCACCCTTGCTTTATTTCCTTCAAAGTGATTTTACACTCCAAAATTTTGAAGAAAATCCTGAAATATTGGAGCAGTTTGCTTTGTTGGACGATACCGATATTTTGGTAGGAATCAAAGTATGGCAGTTTTACAAAAAAGATGTTGTACTAAGTGAACTCTGCAAAGGAGTTTTAAGCAGAAAATTGCTAAAAATTGAATTGGGAAAAGAACCTATTTCTCCAAATAAATTGAAGAAATACCAAGAAATTACTGCAAAAAAATACAAAATAAGCCTTGAAGATGCAGCCTATTTGGTTTTTGCAGACAAAACAAGCAACAGTGCATACACGCACAAAGGTTCACAAATCAACATTTTATACAAAAATGAGACAATCAAAAACATCACAGAAGCTTCTGACTATCTCAATATAGAGATGTTGGCTTCACCCGTGGTGAAGCATTATATTTGCTATCCTGAAATTGTGAGAAAAGAATTGAAGAGATAGATTAAACGCCATTGTATTAATCGAAAAAGCTGTCTCATCAATAATTTGTTTTTGAATCTGAGCCTTTGCCTAGTACAGCAAAAGTTAAATACATGGTAACTTATCTTTCTTACAAAAACTTGGTAAACAAAGTTTTGAACAACCAATCACCAGTTACTAATCACTGTACTAACGTACCCGCTTTCGTCTATTGTTTTCGTAGTCTTCAAAGATGAACTCACCCAATTTGTCCAAACCAGAATAATAGGCTTTGCCATTGTTTACCTCTGTAAACTCTCTTACAAATTTTTGGAGATAAGGGTCAGAAGCAATCATAAAAGTGGTAATCGGAATCTTTAGTTTTCGACAGCGACCTGCAAGGTTAAGGGTGCGATTTAAGATTTTAGGATCCAAACCCCAACTTCTTTTCACATACTTATTCCCGACTTTGATACAAGTCGGCTTCCCATCCGTAATCATAAATATCTGCTTGTTAGAGGTTTTCTTTCGCCGCAACAAATCCATCGCCAACTCCAAACCTGCAACAGTATTGGTGTGATAAGGTCCAACCTGCAAATAAGGAAGGTCTTTGATTTGAATTTGCCAAGCATCGTTTCCGAATACGATGATGTCCAAAGTATCTTTTGGGTATTTGGTGGTAATCAGTTCCGAAAGTGCCATAGCGACTTTTTTGGCAGGAGTGATTCTATCTTCACCATACAAAATCATGGAGTGCGAAATATCAATCATCAAAACCGTTGAGTTCTGTGTTTTGTATTCATTTTCTTGCACTTCAAGGTCATCTTCAGTCAACATAAAATTGTTGATGCCATGTTTAATCTGTGCATTTCGCAAAGAATCGGTCATGGCAATTTTGTCGAGTGCATCCCCAAATTCAAACTTCCTACGGTCAGAAATAGATTCTTCTCCATTGCCACTAAAAGGTGTGCGGTGATTTCCCTGCTTACCTTTCTTCAATTTGCCGAAAATTTGCTCCAAAGAACGTTTGCGAATCAATTGTTCTGATTTTGCAGTCATTTTGAAACCACCAGGATTCCGCAAATCTCCATTACCATCAATATAGCCCTTCTTTTTCAAATCCTCTATGAAGTCGTCCATTGTGTAGTCCTTCGAGGTCAAATTGTATTGTTCGTCAAGCTGTTGCAGCCAATCCAATGCTTCTTTTACATCACCCGAAGTATAGGTGAGCAATTCCATGAAGGCTTCTAATAGTTTTTCAAATGGAGAACGATTGTCTGCTTTGGGAACATATTGTGCAAAACGATAACCTATCATATAGTTGGTTGATTTTAGCGAATTTGTTGATGGGTGACTATACTACAAGGAACTAAATTAGACAAAATCTTGTAGAATACCACTAAAACACCTAAAGTCATGGGAAGTTCAATTATTTATGTGGATTGGGAGGGAATCAAGCCCTCTTTATTAAAACGCCAAAAACGGCGAGATAAAAAAAATCAGAAAGAATTAACCGAATGCTATGGAGCTAATCAGGCTTGGCTAAGTACGCCACGTACAGCACGAAGTCGCTTAAATTGGCATTTTTCAAAATGCTGCAACGATTTGAAAAAAAATCAGTTGCGGCATAAATAAACTGCAAAATGTTATCGTTTTTTGCAGTAAAAAAAAGACTATTAATACATAAATGAATTACATCATGAATAAAAAGTT
>JBGCDY010000549.1:0-4242 GCA_045105835.1 Chitinophagales bacterium | reverse complement strand
GCTCGCAAAGCTAAAAATTTGGGTATCAGATGGCTCTATCACACCGATACAATCGTGGCACAAACTTTGGCATTTATCGCCATCCTTTCATTGGAGGCTTGGGAAGTGAATCCATTGATTATTTGTACGGTGATGTTTATTCAGGTCTTGGGCTTTACGGCTTTGATGATTTGGGAAAAAGAACGTTGGCTGTACACTGTGGGAATTTCGGTTATTGGAGCGACAGGTTTGGGTTTTCTCTGCCTTGCTTTATTGCCTTTCACTGATGGAGGTTATGAAAACACCTTCCCTCAACTTCAAATTGGATTGAGTGCTTTACTTACTTTGGCTGCTATGACGGTGTTTCATGTCTGGCTTGTTCGCAAAGATAAGGATGTTCCTTTCAGTCTTTTGGGAGGAAATTTACTCACGGGAACTTTCATTAGTTTGTGGATTTTGACCATTTTTGTTCATTACTTCAATCATATTTGGGCACTGTATGCTGTCGTGGGTGCAACGATTTTTTATCTGTGGCTACGTCAAAGAATTCAGTCCGAAGGTCTTTTTTACAGTCTGGCTTTGTTGGTGGCAGGTTTGCACGGTTTGGTTTGGTTTCAGTTGATAGAAAAAGAGGCGTTTATGTTATCGGGGCAAATCTTTTATGCTGCTCCTCTCCTATTGACTTCCTTGGCTGCGGCTGTTTTGTCTTACCATAAATCCACTGACAATCACTATCAATGGTTTGGTATTTATTTATTTGCCGCTCATTTGGGGGCTTCTATTTATTGGCTCACCAAATCCGAATCCTTGCTCATTGCAGGAGTGGCTTGGCTGTTTTTATCCCTTGCAGCCTTGGAGTTGGCGACTTATTTCCGCAAAAAACATGGTAGTAAAATTGTCAAGTTTGGTTATACCGACCGCTATTTACTCCACGTAGGTTATGCCTTTATTCTTGCCTTTTTGTTGAGACATTTGGTAGTTCACCTACAAGTCGAGCAATACATTGGTTTTGTCAAAATTCGGTTGTTAATAGAACTTTTGGCGATTGGCATTTTTGCGTATTGGGGCAGTTATAAAAAACCCGATACAACTCCTTTCTACAAATCTTGGACACATTTTCACCCTTTGTTTTTGGAGTTGATTTTGGTATTTATCATCACTATCTTGGGCGTTGAAGTGGGTACGATTTGGTTTCCAATCCTTTGGGCAATGGCAGCATTCCTCACTTTAGCTTTGGGTTTGAAGTTTCCACACGCTGCAAGATTGAAGTTTTACAGCATTTTATTTTTGTATGCGAGTATTTTCCATCTGGTATTTGTGAGCAGCAATTACATTACGCCTTCTACGGCATGGCAAGACCAAGCATGGTGGGCAGGTTTGATTGCGATTGCTTTGCAGTTTGGTTTCATGGCTTATTTTTATCCCCATCGCCAATTGGACAAGCTGAATTTTCCTCCTTTCTTGATGGGAGGCATTGAAGCCCTTGCCAATTATATCAAACCTCATATTGTTCCTCTTTTGGTTTACCCCGTTTTTATTGGTGTAGGAATTTTCCTATTTTGGTCTTTTGATAAGGCGATTTTGACCTTCCTTTGGGTAGTAGAATCCTTGGCTCTTTTTGTTTTGAGTATTGTTTTACGAGAGAAATATTTTCGCTACGTGGCTTTGGGTGGTGTGTTGTTTTGTGTGGGTCGTTTGATTTTCTACGATTTGTCACAAAGTAATTGGCTGATGCGGGCATTGGTTTTTGTGGGTACGGGTATTGTGATGTTGTTGATGAATTCGATTTACAATAAATACAAGGGGAGATTTTCTTAAAAAAAAACTTGAACAGGAATCAATAATTGAAAGGAAGTTTCGATAGTTCATGTAGTATAGAGCGCTTCTTTTCTATTGAACTTCCTGTTCAAGGCTGATTGGGATTCAAACAATACCTTGAAATGTAATCATTGAAGTTTTACAAGTATTTGTTTGTCAAACGATTTTTCATTTTCATTGTTATTCTAATTTTAATTCATATGAACTATCTTTCTCATTATTATTTTGACCAACACGATGAACGCCCTCATTATATTTTGGGGCTAATTCTTCCTGATTTGATACGTACTTTCAATCGAGAAAGGGTTCACAAACAAAAGGTTGAGATACACTGGCAAAAGCCGATTCAAAATTTGCAGGAAGGCATTAACAAACACCACCACATTGATGAATTGTTTCACAGTTCAACCTTCTTCAAATCACACAATAAAAGAGTTTTTCAGCAATTGCAGGATGTAAAATTTGAAGGAGTGACCAAGTACACGCATTTTGTTTCGCATGTCTTGATTGAAATGCTCTTGGATCGTTTCTTAATGCAAGAAAACGAACAATTAGCATCTACTTTCTATTACAAATTAAACTCCACAGAAAAGCGAAATTTAGTAGCGTACTTCAATCAATTTCCTGCTGTTAAAGATAATTTTGAGGATTTCTGGAAATTTATTCGACGGTTCTGCAATTCACAGTTTTTGATTGACTATCAAGAAAGAGAAGGAATCGTCAATAGATTAAACAGAGTTATGCAGCGAATTACCCACCAGGCTTTTACGCCTAAAGACCAAGTGAAATTATATGGTTTTGTTGGAGAGGTGGAAGCAGATTTGAAGTTGGTATATCGGGAAATTTTTGAGGAATTGAAGTAGTATTTTTTTTGTAGCGGCGGTTTCAACCGCTGACACACTCCTCAAGACTTGTTTTATAGTAATGAGAGAAGAAGTGAGTTTTGTTAACACCACACTATTTGCACATTTTAACCTACAGCGGTTAAAACCGCCGTTACCGAGGCAATGCTTTTTTGTTTCCCCTATTTATCAATCACCTTAGGCACTTTGATAAATTCCCCATCCTGCAAAGGTGCATTCTTCAATCCTTCCGCACGACTAATTAAGTTTTTTGCTTCATCCTTGCGAAATACATTCACCTCATCATTCATATAAATAAGAGGTTCGACATTTTCAGTGTCTAGTTCGCTGATTTTCTCAAAAAAAGTCAATGCCTTCTCCAAATCGCCTCGAATGGCTTTTTTGGCAGAATCGTCAAAATTGAGTTTGGCAAGATTTGCCAATTTGTCTATTAATTCGTTGTTGATTTCCATTTTATTAAAGATTTGAAGGTGCAAAAGTAAAGACATTTTTAGTTTTTATTTCCATTTTCATTTTAATCTGCGTAATCATTCCAATCTGTGGTCAAAATCTGATGGCATTTTTTATCTTTGTGGCAGTCTCAAATCAAAAATCAGAAAGGGTGAAAGACGGAAACAAAAAAATTAAGCACATAGCAATTGCGGGTAACATTGGAGCAGGTAAAACTACTCTTGCGGGTTTATTGGGTAAACATTTTGGATGGCATGTCTATTACGAAGACGTTGAAAAGAATCCTTATTTAGAGGATTTTTATAAGAATATGCCTCGTTGGTCTTTTAATTTGCAGGTATATTTCCTGAACAGTCGCTTCAATCAAATCATTGAAATTCAAGAAGGTGACAGGGTTGTCATTCAAGATAGGACAATTTATGAGGATGCTCATATTTTTGCGCCCAACTTGTATGAAATGAACTTGATGTCCAAACGGGATTTTGAAAATTACGTCAATCTCTTCAAAACGATTGACTCTCTTTTTAATCCTCCTGACTTGTTGATTTATTTGAAGGCTTCAACCCCTACTTTAGTCAAACAAATCCAACGACGGGGACGAGACTATGAAGATAAAATCCGATTGGATTATCTCGAAAAACTCAACAATTATTACGACAATTGGATTGAGAACTACAAGGAAGGCAAATTATTGGTTGTCAATATAGACGATGTCAACTTTGCAGATAATCAAGAAGATTTGAGTGAGGTGATTGATAAGATTACAGTGGAATTAGATGGCTTACTTTAGCTATCAACACAACATTTTATATCCAAAGAAACAAACAACATTCTGGCTATCAATTAGTTAAAACCAAGGTAGGTTTAACTAATTGATAGCCATTTTAAAAACAAACTGCCAAGCATAGTCCTCCTCCAATTTTTCCATCAATAGGAAAAACAAAGACACATTGTACATTCCCGTCAACGGAACTCCCCATACAAAGTAGGACTTTCTCGTTTTGTGTCTTAAAGTCACCATTCCAAGCCCTATTCCAATAAAACCCATTAACAAGGAAGTCAAAAACAGACTTGCCTCCGAAACCCTTCCTTCTCCCGACATCCCATTGTTTGCCATTGCAGTCTTCTTGTC
>JBGCDY010000548.1:0-8949 GCA_045105835.1 Chitinophagales bacterium | reverse complement strand
GCATCTCTTTTTGGGAGTATCTACTCGACAGACTACAAAACAAAAATGAAATTGACCCACTAAGTATCATCATGGAAAGAACTTCCAAAATGGCTAAGGCATAAGTATCCTCTCTTTTCAAACAAATATTGAGAGCTTACGGGAAATTCAAATTAAAAACTCAAAGAATACTTTGAAAACAGGTAAATGTATTTGAGAAATGTTTTTTTTAGTTTGCCTAACGATTCCATTCTGACTTCTCTACTCTCACCTCCAAATTTCAGGATTCTACAATGTCCAATATTCCATTTCCTTGATTTTTCGGTGGTAAGCTCCTTTGATGTCAATCAAAATGGCATTAGGCGTGGTAATACTTTGGAAATAACCCTCCTCTAAGTTTGCATAATCGTCGTGCTTGACTGCCACAATCACACAGTCGTAATTTGAGCCAATTTCTTCGGTCAAACTCAATCCATACTCGTCATGCAGTTCTTCAGAAGAGGCGTGAGGGTCTATGATGTCGGTTTGGATGGAGAAGGACTTTAGTTCATTAGCGAGGTCAATGACCTTAGAATTGCGGATGTCACTGACGTTTTCTTTGAAGGTTACGCCCATGATGAGCACCTTGCATTGGTGGACACTTTTGCCTTGTTTGATGAGCATTTGCACTATTCGCTTGACGATGTATGCTCCCATATCATCATTGATTCGCCGACCACTCAAAATAATTTGTGGACGGTAACCCAGTTCTTTTGACTTGTAGGTCAAATAATAAGGGTCTACTCCTATACAATGCCCTCCGACTAATCCTGGTGAGAAGGGCAAAAAATTCCATTTAGTGCCTGCTGCTTCAAGTACATCTGAGGTAGAGATATTCATTTTGTCGAAAATGATGGATAGTTCATTCATCAAAGCAATGTTGAGGTCACGTTGTGTATTTTCAATCACCTTTGCGGCTTCGGCTACTTTGATGGAACTCGCCTTGAAAACTCCTGCGGTGACAATCGAGCCATATACTGCTGCAATGGTGTCCAAGGCTTCTTTGTCACATCCCGAAACGACTTTGGTGATTTTGGTGATGGTATGTTCTTTGTCCCCTGGGTTGATGCGTTCGGGGGAATACCCTACTTTGAAGTCTCGCCCGCATTTCAGCCCAGAAATACTTTCCAAAATTGGTACACAATCTTCTTCTGTACAGCCAGGATAAACAGTGGATTCGTAGATAACGTAATCTCCTTCCTTCAATACTTTTCCAATGAATTTTGAAGCACTCAGTAAAGGTCGCAAATTGGGAACTTTGTGTTCGTCAATTGGGGTAGGAACAGCTACGATATAAAATTTTGCTTTTTGAAGGTCCTCTATCTTGCTGGTAAACTCAATGTCTTTATCTTCAAATTCTTTGGAGCTTAGCTCATTGCTTGGGTCTATACCCTCTTGCATTAGTTTGATGCGTTCTTGATTGATGTCAAATCCAATCACAGACATTTTTTTAGCAAATTCGAGTGCTATTGGTAAACCTACATATCCCAAGCCTATGAGTGCAAGTGAAGTTTTCTTTTGAAGTAGGTCTGTGAATACTTGCCCTTTTTGAATTGCTGTCGTCATAATATTCCAATAGAAGGTAAAAGGCAAAGTTAGAAAAAGGAGAGTTGAGAAACAAAAAGAGCAATGTATTTAAGGAGTGAATCTTTCGATTCTATGTCCCTTAAATACAATTGCTATGATGAGTTGAGTAAGTAATTTGTAAAAATGGGGTGCTTTAAGCCCTCGTGACTTTAGGAAATTAGGTCAACATTTATATAATCAGTTATTATTTTAGATTTTTCGTAGTTGAATACAATTCTCCTACAATAGTATTAGTGCTGCTCAGGGGCGATAATGTGACAAGTTTTGTCGAAAAAATGTAATTTATTTTTTAATGCTTAAACCTTATCAAAAGTCGTTACTCCAATTAATAATCTACTTATTTTTACAAACTAGTATAGCATTTATTATCAATTTATTACATAACCAAAACTACTCATCATACCTGACATTAACCTGATATACTCAACCTCAAGCATACCACCTCCTTCCTACTCAAAATAGGGAGTGCTTTGTGAAGTCACAATAAGTACCGAAACAGCCCTATCTCCTCGATATTCGGTAACACCATCTTATTATGCAGTAACTGCTTAACTCAGGCAATTTATTCAATGGAGAGTCTTTCGTAAATAGACTCATCTAATTGATAATGGGATAGATGTAGCTAATTTGGTTTAACAAAACCATTGAATTTATCACCATTATGAATCACCTTTACATTATTGAAGGATTTAAAAAAAATGATAAAAAAACGATTCTAACTTACTACGAAAAATTGTTTCCTCATATTTTGAAACTGATAGTAAGAGATGGAGGGAATAAGGAAGATGCTCGTAATATTATTTGGCAAGCATTTAGCGCTTTTCGGAGAAGGTGTGAGGATTCCGCTTTTGAAGTAAACAACATTGAAGGATACTTATACAAGATGGCTTATTTTTTATGGAAAAAAGAATTGAGCAGACTGCAAAACGATGCTTTGAATCGTCCTATTATTAGCAATCCTAAGGGGGAAGATTTTCCTGTAATCGATGAGGAGGATTTTATGTATGGTGAGAAAGAAGAGGCAATCAAACAATTTAAAGAAATACTAAGTCAGTTACCCCCTACTTGTCGCCAAATTATACGGATGCGTTTTTTACATGAACTTCCTCACGAAGACATTGCAATGCGTCTTAATATTACGGCTGACAATTCTCGACAACAGCTACGCAGGTGCATTAAAAGACTTGTAAAAAAAATTGATAATCAAGACACTGGAAAAATACTCGCCCACTATTATCCAGGAATCCAACACTTTATTGAAAAATACAAAAAGTAACAAGCTTTAAAGACTAAACAAAAATAAATTTTATTTATTCTTATAAAATCACTATATTTCATTAAATAAACTTTTGTCATAAATTTGCGACATAAGAATTTTTACCACTATATTTCCCAAGTCTTTACTCTTCAAAAGTCTCAATAAGAATTTGCCGCAGAAAATATGAAGAAGTCTAAAAAATTAGTACCCCATGTCTAAAACAATTATTTTTCTCTATGAAAAATTTTTGCAAAAAAAACTGCTGAATACAGAAAAACAGTTATTTGCAAAACTATTGCGCTCCAAAGAATCGGAAAAGGAATTGTCTGCCTACCAATTGGCCAAAAGCATCCTCTCTCAAAATCCTGATAATGAATTTAGAAATATATTGAGAGAAATAGAATACGAGTATGAATATAAATCGAAATTTAGTGCAGATGAACTGCAAAAAATGTTTGCACCCTCAGAAAAATATGAGAAGAGTTTAAATGAAAAAAATAAGGCAAATAAAATCTATGTGGTTTCTCCTAAAAACGGAACCAATAGTATTCATTATTTGCAGTTGGAATTAAATGCGATTGTTCCTTATCAAATGGTCATCAGCATTTACTCCAATAAGGATGAAGAGTTATTGACCCTAATTATTCCCAGTGATATCATTTACTTTGACATCCCACTGAAGCTTAGCAAGTCATTTTTACCAGGAAGGTATTATTGGAAGTTGTTTACTGAAAAACCCAGTGTAGGTATGTTTTTTATAGGAAAAGGGTTGCTTGAAGGCGAGGATCAAATGAATGAATCCGCTGATGATTGATTTTGATTACACTGCAAATCCATCACTATACAAACTCTCCCACTCCTCTCTCAAAACTCCATAACCAATGCTGTCATAATATTTACCCTGCACAATTCTCGCTTTACGAAATCGCGCCTCCAATGTATAGCCTAATTTTTCAGCCAAGCGCATCATGCCCAAATTTCCCGACCAAGTTCGTAAATCAAGTCGAGCGATGTTTGGCATACTGTCAAATAAATACTGGTTCCAAAGCCCTAATGCCTCAAACCCTATGCCTTTACTGCGGTGTCTGGTGTCGAAAAGTACAATGCCATTGCTCAACCAATTTGTTTCTTTGCTTTGCCAATACCAAGAGACTGTTCCAAGAAATTTATTGGAGTGTTTATCTGCAATGACCAAAAGTTGTCGTGGACTTGAAAAATCTTTTTGCAGGATCTTCTCTCTACGTTTTTTCAAGTCCTGCTGTAATTTTTCAGCACTCACAAGTGGGTAATAGGGTCCGTTCCATTTTTTCCATTCCAAATCTTCGGTTTGCCAATATTCATACACACTTAGGTCTTCCAATATCCAATCACGCAGCACGATTTGAATTCCTTCAATTCTCAACATCTCTCTGTTCATTGTCTTTTGTAGTGTCAAATTTAGGTACTGAAGAAGTCGATAAAACTCAACGCCCCTATCCTTTCATTTAAAAACCTACATTTCCTCCACGGTACCTATTGGAAACCACTTTGAAGGTAGTACGGCGATTGGCTTGGTGTTGTTCATCATTGCAGGTGACACCATCTTCACACTCATTCACCAATTGTGTTTCTCCATAACCCTTGGCAACTAATCGACTTCGTTCGATTCCCTTTGAAGTGAGGTATGCTACAGCTGAATTTGCCCTTGCTTGTGACAATTCAAGGTTGTAAGGATCTTTTCCTCTCGAATCAGTATGCGAACCCATTTCAACAACCAATGTAGGGTTCTCAAGCATTACGCTTGCTACTTGATTCAGGGCAGGCTTGGCATCTTCTCGAATAAAGGATTCGTCTAAACCGTAGTAAATGTTTTGAAGGTTGACCGATTTTTGGATGAATACTCTGTCAAGAGTGATTTCCACATAAGTCTTAATTGTTTCGCCTGGTGCTCCAGTTTTCCCTTTGGTGGATGCATTGACGGAGGAAGCCAAGAAACCTGCTGAGGAAGCCCTCACTTTGTAATCTGTGTCTTTTTCAACTTTTAAGGAGAAGAATCCCTGCTCATCTGTCACTAAACGTTTTCCAATGCGACTACTGGCACTCAAGCCCAATATTTCGACGACTGCGGTAGGAATAGGTTCTCTTCGCACGACTCCACTGTTTGGGTCATCAGGGTTCGCCAATATTTTTTGAAAAACCTTACCTTCCAAAACGTAAATCGGCTCCTGAGGTACTTCTGGAATAACTATCTTAGGGGTGTCTACTACAACTACAGGTGGTTCTTCTGGAATCTCCAAGACAAATTTATAGATATCGTCCCCTCCTTTCCCGCCATTTCGCGCCGAACTCAAATAGCCCACAGCTTCTATCTTGTCCATCATTGCAGGTTCGATAAACGGAAAGAACATGATTCCGAAATCATCGGCAGATGAATTGATGGGCGCTTTGAGGTTTTCGATATTTGTCCAACGTTTCTTTTCTCGATCTGCACGGTAGATGTCCAATCCTCCCATACCATAATGACCATTTGAAGCAAAATAAAGCCGCCCATCTGTTCCGATATATGGAAACCCTTCATAACTTTCTGTATTGATTTCTGGTCCAAGATTTTTGGGATAACTCCACAAACCTTCGGGCGTGATGGTGGACATATAGATGTCTTTGTCGCCATAGCTATCGGGTGCATCTGCTGCGAAATACAATTCTTTGCCATTTGGAGTGATGTAGGGATGTCCAACATTGATGGTGTCTTGCTCAAATAATACCACCTGAACGGGAGTTCTCCATTTTCCTTCTTCACCTTTCGTTGTCACGTATATTTGACAAAAATCATCTTTTTCGTTGGGACTTCCGCAAGCGGTAAAGTAAACGGTATTGAAGTCTGAGGTAAAGCTCACTACTCCTTCATTGAAGGGAGTATTGATGGAATCACCAAATTGAACAGGTGTTTGATAAGTCACTTCATTCAAAAAATCAGCTACAAATAGGTCTGAATATTTATTTCCTGTCCAACCAAATTGGTCATCGCCCACTGATTCATCTCTATCAGAGGTAAACACCAATTGTTTATTGGCGTACAGTACAGGTGCATAATCAGATGCCATCGAATTGATGCCCTGCAATGGAAGGATTTTGTAGTCTGTCTCTGCCTTTTGCCACTCCAATGCCTGTTGACACGCTTGTCGCTCTTTTGTGGCTCTAACCGCATCAATAGGATTGTTGAGGGCATACTCCCTAAACTGACCAATCGCCTCCTTGTACTTCCCATTGGCTTTGAGCATCAACCCAGATTTAAACAATACGGCAGGCTCGGAACTGTAATCCAATGCCTTTGCATACCAAGTCTCTGCACTTTTTGTATTGTTCACCATCCGAAAGGACTCTCCTATCTGATAAGCGATGTTTGATTTCTTGATAAGGTCTGACTCCTTATTGTATTCTTCAATCAGTAATTTACTGGCAACTGAGTATTGTTTATTTTGGTATGCAGTGTTTGCATCCGTTGGGACTTCAAATAGTTTGCAACTTGCTACAAAAAGCAAACTAACCATTACCAACCAAAAAAGAAAAGGTCTTGCGATGTTCATAGGTATTTTTTTACGCTTCAATCCATTAATCTATTGATTAATCACGAAGTCTGACTTATTGTTCTCCGATTATTTAGTTCAGCTAAAAACTGTATGAATCTTTATTAGATAAATAATCGTAGAAGAAGATAGAATGGTTCTCTTTATTAACCAAAAGAAGTTGAAAAATATTTTAAAATTCTGTGTCATCTTGCTGCTAAAAATTCACTCGTTTTTACACAGTAAATGTATTTTTTTTTCACAAATAATTTTATTTTTTCTTTTTTAAAAGAATCAATACAAATAAATTGAAAGGCAACAATAAATTGAAAATGTTTTTAACCGTATCAAAATGAGAGATCAGATAGTCAAGCTTGACAAGAAATGAATCTTTCATACCCCATACAGTCGTAAAACTAAGAAGATAATTGAGTGCCTATGATTAAAACACCACATTCCAATATTTTAGACTAAACCACAGGTAACATCCCAAATCTATGTTAACTTTTAAGAAAATATCCCTGTTATTATTAAGCTTACTACTGGTTTGTTCGATTCAATTCGCTCAAGCAAACAATGATAGCCAAAAGGCAGACTATATCTACAATTTTATTCAGTATGTAGAATGGAGCGGCATTCAAAGTGATAGTGAGGTAGTTATAGGTGTTATAGGAAGCACAGATGTCTATAGTTTTTTAGAACAAAAGACCAACTCAACGGATATTTCACAATCTGTTAGTGTGCGTTCTTTTAACAACATTGATGATTTATTGGCCTCAAACGCTACTCCTTGTCATATCTTGTTCATTAGCCAAAACCAAGATGTTTCTTCTCCCAACTTAGAAGAGTTGGCACGTAAGAGCATTTTATTGGTAGGAGAAAAAGAAGGTTTCGCTCAACATGGTGGTCTAATCAATTTTATTGAAACAAAAACAGGCTCACTTAAATTTGAAATCAATCAAAGCAAAATGATTAGCTATGGTTTTAAAGTAAGCCCTCAACTATTGAGAATTGCCATATTAGCTGTGCCAACTACTGCAGCTTCTGTAGCAAACGGTTCAAAACCTTAAGATAGACATTATACAATCCATTCAAAAAATAAACGATGATTTTTCACATTGAAGTAATCATCCCATCCTAAAAAAACATTCACCCCCTTTCAATAAAAAAGCCCTCACCAAAAGTGAGGGCTTTTATTTTTAGTAGCACCTTCAATCCAAAATATCTTTAGTTTGAAGTTTCGCTCATGTTTGTTTTGGAAAGTTTTTCGCAATTCGATGAATCGTATCTGATAGGTTTCTAAATTCAAAACCAATCATTCCCCGAATTTTGCTATTGTCATAAAAGTACCGTGATTGCATCAATTGTGCTGTTTCCTTGGTAATCAGAGGAGGTTTTCGACTGAACCATGATATAGGCTTTGCCAGTCTCCACGAAAGGGCAGCAATCAATGGAGTGATTTTGTAGCGAGGTGATTTTTTGCCAAAAGCAGTAGAAACCTGTTCAAAAAAATCTTGGTAAGTCGTATTTGTCCCATTCAAAATAAAACGTTCTCCCTCTACCTCTGCTTCCATCACTTCAATCATTGCCTCCACTACATCCTTCACATCCACAAAGCCAGTTCCTCCAATTGGGTAGAAAGGAATGCCCTTAGCGACTTTGGAAACCAATTGACTACTGCCTTCATCCCAACGCCCTTCTCCTATAATTACCGCAGGATTCACAATCACAGCATTCAAGCCCTCTGCAATCCCTCGCCAAACTTCCATTTCTGCTCGGTACTTACTGATGGCGTATTGGCTGTTGTGTGGGCTTTCCTCCCATTTGGTTTCCTCACTCACCTCATTGCTTCGGTCATTCCGACCAATCGCCGCAATCGAGCTTACATGAACCAATTTCTGCACACCTTCCTCCAATGCCAAATTAACCACATTCGCAGTACCTTCCATATTCACTCGGTGCATCCATTCGAACTGTGCTGAATCAAATGCAATAATTGCCGCACAGTGATACACTTTTGATACTCCCGTCATGGCTTCACGCATACGCTCCACCTCCAAGACATCAGCCTCCACCCATTCTATTCGGGAAGCAATATCTTCCACCAAGTCCATCCTACTTGACTTTCGCCTAATCGCTCTAATAGAATCATTCTGGCGCTCCAATAGGGTTCGGAGCAAATGTGAGCCAACCAATCCAGTACCACCTGTAACAAGAATCATAGCATACAATTTTTAGTACACTCAAATTTACTCTACAATTCTTTCTAATGCAATACCTCTCGACCCTTTGAGCAAGATTAAAGTATCTTCAAATTTTTGTCCATCAAACCAACCACGAGCAGCTTTTACGTTCTTGAATTGCACAAACTGATGTTTTCCATTCGCCTTTATCATTTCTTCTCCTACTACCACCACTTTTGTCAAATCCATTGAAGCAGCCAAGTCCAAGATTTTTTGATGTTCCAACTTACTTACTTTGCCCATTTCCAGCATATCTCCCAAAATCGCCACTTTATGTGCCGCCTTCATTTTAGAAAAA
>JBGCDY010000547.1:0-6763 GCA_045105835.1 Chitinophagales bacterium | reverse complement strand
GGTATCTGCATTTTTTTGATGCACCATATCGAGATGCCCTTGAAGGATAACAGTCGCTTTGGATTCTCTACCCACTGTTGCGGGCTTTTTAATCAAGACATTGCCCGTTTCATCCTCTATGGTTTCCAAACCTAATTTTTGCCCGAAGTCTTTCATAAACTGAATAACTTGTGCTTCTTTTTTGGAGGCTCTTGGAACGGCATTTAACTGACTGAAATGGTTCCAAAGGTGGAAAGGTTGGAGGTTTTCTAATGTGTTGTTTGACATAAATTCACGATTTTAGTAACGGTAAAAAAATAACTTGAACGATTTTTTAGCTAACATACCCCAACCCCTTTCAAAAGGGGAATTAAGGTGTCCAAGTTATTTTTTTCTTATTACTTAGCTTCAAAATTACCCCATAAAAAACCAATCCTGCTAAAAAAGCATCAATAAATGGAATTGTCGTTAATTGAAACAACTCGTTGTAAGTCGCTACTGCCACCAAAGAACTTGCTATCCAAGCGGTTAAGGCTTTCCAGTCATAAGCAGGCAATGCGTCTATATCATCGGGATTGTAATCGCCTTTTTTTACAAAGAAATAGTGGAGGATAAAAATGGAGGACAAAGAAGGAATGACCAAGCTAAAGAAGTTCAAAAAAGTGATAAAGTAGGTAGAAAAGCCTAAGATTGCCAAAGTTGTAGCCAAAATACTTGACACTACGCCTATTACCCAAAACTTCCATTTTTTTTGAATGGTAGAAAAAATGAGAATCGTAGAATACAGGTTAATGGTGTTGGTCGTCCAAGTCGAAAATACCAAAATAAACAAAGCGGGCAGCGTCAAATTCAGCCCAATCATTATCTTCATAATGTCTTCTTCTCCAGTGATTATTGCAGGAGCTGCTCCCGCCAATAAAACCAAAGGAAAACCCATTGCCAAGCCTAAAACACTCATTAAGGCATCCTTGTCTTTTCGGGCAAATCGGGTGAAATCTGGCATAAAAACGGGTACTAAAACAGATGTCCCTGTTACGATGGAAATCGCTTCTATCATGCTCATAGAGGCATTTCCTCCTGAAAACCAAATCGTATCCCAAGTTGATTCACCCTGCAAAGTCACATACAGAATGTACATCACAAAAAGGATGAGAAAAGGAACGGCAATATTGGAGAATTTCTCTATTGTTTTGAAGCCGAAAACAGCAGTCAAGGTCATCAAAATACTCCCGATAACAATGAGAATCGAAAGGGGGATATGAACAGACAATAGCTGATTCAGTGCATCTGCTATGGCTTGACCAAACAATTCTATCGTCACTGCATACCAGCCAATCATAGAAACTGCCACCAATAGGTTCACCAATTTTACGCCTGTTTTGCCAAACGAAAAATGCAGAATCATATACGTTGACAATCTACACCTGCGCCCAATAATGGAGGTGACAGTAGTCATTAAACTCAAAGCAACTGCCACAAAAAAGAAGACAAACAAAGCTTCCTGAAACCCAATGGACAGTGCAACATTCGCCCCCACAAAAAATATAGGTAAGGTTATGCCAAGTCCCACTACAACGCCCATGATACCCAATCCTCCAACTGTTGCACTTTCTGGTACTCGGCTGGTGGTAAAGTCGTTTTGTTCTGCCATTTGATTGGTTTTAAGTAAGTGAGAAGACAGAAATGAGATGTGAGAAGTCAGACTTCAAATCCGTTATTATCAAAAGATTAGCAATCTTGTTTACTGAATTTAATTTTGCCCTACCACATAGGTATTGCTATCTATTTAGTGCGCCATTTATCAGTCTCTTTTCTGACAGCTTTAGCGGTCTGACTTCTCGCCTCCTACTTAATGGTATTGCGCCAAAATTTCTGCTGCCAAATCCTTCCATGCAGGATGACAAACCTCGCCATTGTCTACGATTAATTGGTCGTCCAAATAAATGCTCGTTTTGGCAACCACTCCATCAAAATGAGACTTTGCCTTTTGTCCATCTGGGGGCATATCAATCGGGCTTGTATGTCCAAACCCAAAATCTACCCCTCCCCAAATTCGTTCATCTTCTACAATGTCGCCACTCAATGCCCTGATTCCAGGATTCAGACCAAACATGTTGTGAGAAATTTTGTACATATTCGGGTCATCATAAGCTGCCAAAAATTGAGCAAATTTTTCGGCTTCCTTTCCTCCCCTTACTGCTGCAATACAGCCATCTTTCATCTCAAATTCGACAACTCCATTCTTTAGATTTGCATTCATCAAGACATCAAATACAATCTTGCCATTCATACTGCCTGTTTTAGGGACA
This sequence comes from Chitinophagales bacterium, assembly GCA_045105835.1. Taxonomy (GTDB): domain Bacteria; phylum Bacteroidota; class Bacteroidia; order Chitinophagales; family UBA2359; genus JAUHXA01. The sequence continues at coordinate 4,475 of JBGCDY010000547.1, read as the reverse complement.
ATGTTCACATATCCAGGAGCAGTACCAAATTTGGGTTTGGAAAAGTCGCCATCGTCGTAGTCAAAGACATAGTTTGGGTTGGTCTCATACGAAACGTCTGTTCCGTTTGTACTCGTAATCCGTACTACTTTCGATGCTTCTGCAAGGTCTTTGACTTGCTTCAATAATTTTCCTAAAAGAGCAACATCATAACCTGTGAAAATCCTAAGCAAAGATTCCGTTTTTGAATCTCCAATGACCAAGTACCTCAACTTTTTGTTTTGCGTCATTGCCGTCTCCCAGATATTGGAGTACAACATAACTGTTGAATTGACTTCAATCCAAATGTCTACTTCACAAAGGGCTGCGGTCAATGCCTTTGCAGGCCAATCGGGCATCCCCAATTCTCCATCTGCTTTTCCTTTTGGAATCCACATCACCAAGGGAATACCGCCTGCTGCAAATGCTGCTGCTGCCAAAGAATTGACTATTTCTGAATCTGAACCTGTATCTGCGGTGATAGCCACCGTTTCACCTGCTTTTACTTGAAACATCGTTTCCATGATGGTTTTGGAAACTTTCGCTCTTTCTAAATTGTTATTTTTAGGCATATTTTAAAAATTCTATTATTGGAGGTTATGGTTTTAGCATGTCCTAAGTACATCCTAACAGAGGTTTTTTAACGTAACCGCCAAGTTCCTTACAGGATGAAAATTTGGCTGGTTGATTAAACTCATTATCAAGCATTTTAGAAGAATCTCCCAAATAAATTTGGGGGTTACGCTAATGTTTGCTTACGTATTCCTCCCCCTCGCCCCCTCCAAAGGGGGAATAAAGCGTGTGTCCCCCTTTGGAGAGTCTATCCCGACTCTTCGGGAGGGATTTAGGGGGAGGAAAGTTGCCGATTTTGGTCATGGGCAAATGTTAAGATTTTTTTGAAGCACTGTACTAAGGAAATGAACTTAGCTTAAACCCATTTTGGTCTAAGGAATTTTACAAAAGAAATCAGGCAATGATTTTAATAACTCATTGCCTGATTTCTAAGTTCTTACTTAAAACTCAACACCAACAGTCGCTCCAAAAGTAGCAGGTGTACCTCTCCAAGCAAATCCAAAATCTTGGTATTCCAAGTAGTATTGTGTATCCAAGATGTTTCTTGCCCAAAGCGTGAATTTCAGCTTTTTGATAGAAAGTCCTGCTTGAGCATCCAATAATTGGTAAGCCTCCGTGGTGAAATCAGGAGAGTTAGAATCTTCCCAATAGATTTCACCTGTTCCGTTGTAATTAACACTGATGTCCAATGTCGTATTGTCATTAAGCGGAATACTGGATTCCAAACCGATATTGAAGTTGTTTTGAGGAACGAGTGAGGTATTTTTATCATTGAATTGATTCAAATCCCTAGCCAATCCATCTTCTCCACCTGTCGAGCCACCTTCTGTAATTTTGGAGTTTACAAACCCATAATTGAACAACAAATCGAGGTATTTTGACAACCTGGTTTTTGTGTCTATCTCAAAACCAACTATTTCGCTTTTGTTGTAATTGAAGTTCCCTGGCGTGAAGTCATCAGATGTAATCGCAAATTGTTGTCTGTTTTTGAAGTCAGAATAAAATACCGAACCATTCAAAATGAAGCGATTGTTCTTAGAAGAGGTTTTGAAGCCTAGTTCAAAATTATCAGAAGTTTCCCCTTCAAAATCTCTCTCAAACAATTCGCTTACCCTAGGATTGAAACCTCCTGCACGATAGCCTTTTCCATAGTTGGCATAAACCAATGCGTTTTTGCTTGCTTGATAGGACAAAGATGCCTTGGGTTGAACAACATTTGCCTTTTTTTCATCCGTTTGGACATTGAGGCGGTCCTCCAAGCTAAAATCGTCGCTATCAAATCGCAAACCTACCGAAGCAGTTAATTTGTCGCTTAGTTTGTAATCCAAAAATCCAAATAGAGCCAAGGTATTGTAAGTTGCTGTATAGTCCGTAACCGCCCATTCATCACTAAAAGTGAGGTCGCTTTGAAAGAAATCACGTTCTAAACTTTGGTAAAAACCTCCAAAACTCCAATCCAATTTCGTGTCTGTTTTCCTATTTGTAAATCGAATCTCTTGGTTGATATTTTTTGTATTGTTGAATTCCCCTTGGTCAAGGACAAATTCTGGTGTGAAGTCTAAATCTCCAATGGTAGACCTGTCCACATCACTGAAAGAGGTGATGCTCTGTATCTTCACATTGTCCAAGTTAAGTTCCAAGTTAAGATTGGTGTAAAAGTTTTTCATGTCCGATTCTCCAAAGATGTCTTGAGAAATGACATTGTTCCCTTCCTCTGGCTTTGGGTCAAGGTAGGTTGTCCACCCATCTCCGTTTGCAACTGCTTCTGGGCTAATCGAGTAGTAGGTTGCGCCACCGTCGGAATTGATGTATTGAGCCGTGATGTTGGCTTTGAATTTAGGAGAGAAATGGAATCCAAGTTGTGCTCGTGTTGTAAACTCCTTTCTGAAGTCTACCTTTTTATCCAAAAATTCATTGGTCAACAATCCATCAAAATTTTTGTATTGTGTAGAAAAACGATAGAATACTTTATCTTCCGAAATGGCCCCTGATGAGACAAATCTTGCCAACTGTGAATTGCCATTTCCATAACCCACCGTTACTTTGTTTTTCATGGTATTTGTCGGTTCTTTTGAATAGATGTTAATCGCTCCACCTATCGCATTTTTGCCATACAATGCGCCCTGTGGTCCTTTCACCACTTCAATCAATGCCAAATCAAACAATTCTTGGTTCAACAAACTTGGGTCGGCTATCGTAACTCCATCTACTACAAAAGCAACAGGAGCATCGGTATTTCGGATTTGAGGAATACCTCTAATCACCAAAGAATTTACTCCAACTGCTTGGCTTTCACTCAATTTAAGATTCGGTACTAAATTGGCAAAACTTGTAATATTGTTGATGCCAATTTTTTCAATGCCATCCGAATTAAAAGCCGTTACAGTTTCAGGTAAACTTTGGATGGAAGTCGTTCGTTTTCTTGCTTTACCCACTACACCTGCAAATCCTCTTACAACTACTTCATCCAATTTTTCAGCAGTCTCTTCTAAGATAATACTCAATTGTTTTTTTCCCTCCAATGCTATTTCTTGGTCGGCGTAACCCGTATAAGTAACGCTAATAGTTGCATCTGAAGAAGGTACTGTCAGCTCAAAATTCCCATTGAAGTCTGAAATCGTACCATTCGTTGTGCCTTTTTCTACAACAGTTGCCCCAACAAGGGTCTCTCCTGTAGCATCCATTATCTTTCCCGCAATGGTCACCGACTGTGCCATCGAAAAGTTAGAAATTAAAAGAAGCAATAAGTAAAAATTCTTTTTCATCGTGCTGATATTTAAAAAAGTAGGAGAAGATATTTTGCAATAAGAGGTATGAATTTAGATAGGGCACGATTCTATTTCTTTCTTTTTAAATACTATTTTTTTATTTTGTAATTCATTTTAAAAAATTGGAAAAGAATGGAAAATTCAAAACCCAAAGAAAATACCACACTTATCATTACTGCTCATTGCTTTAGCGTATTGTTGGAGTCGATTCTCTCCAAGTTCAAAGCCAAACACAAGGTTTCTGCAATCGGAAAAGTCACCCAATTGTATGGTTTTGGAAACTACAATCCGAATCTGCCGAATCTTAGGCAAGAATTGGAGCAGCTGACAGGTGGTTTTATCAATGGGAAGTATTTGTACGATAAAAGCAGGGAATTGCAGATGGGAAAACCTGTATTGAAGCTCAATGGTTTTTACAAAATCGCTCCTTTTCAATACATTGGTTATGAAAATATTGCAACATTCATAGACCAAGCAATCACGGACAAAACCGAGCAGAAAAGACAAATAGCATTAATCGAAAACAAGGAGATTGAACAACATCATTACTATGTGTCCTATCATTATGGAGAGTACAAGGAGATTGTCAAAAGTCAGGTTACTTTCTTCAATGGGTGGAAAAATGTGCAATACAATTACCTCTATCCGCAAAAAGACGGAAGCTTCAAAGAGTTTTTGTACCATGGTGTGATTAAAAAAAGAGCTGATACCCTACACATTAGAACCAAGACGCTGCTCGATGGAAAAATGGTGGAAGGGGGCGAAAATATTTTGTATGTGGGGTATTCAGAACCGCAAAGTGCTTTTATCTTGGGCACTTTCTCTGCTTTTGATATCAACAATAGAGTTATTGCGGGGAAAATCATTCAAGAAAAATGTGCCTCCAAAGAAGAGATGATTGCAAAATCGAAGCAAAAAAAGATTCCTGCCTACATTGCCCAAGAAATCAGAAATGTCCGTATTGAAAACGATGCCGTCATTCCGAACACAATGATGGAAATTTCGCCCAAAAGCCCCTACAGCATTACCTACAACAAGATACCTGGTCATTACACTTTTACCCTATTTCAACAAAACAAGGCATTGGGAGATTTCCAATTTTCGATTGATGGAGAT
>JBGCDY010000546.1:0-6261 GCA_045105835.1 Chitinophagales bacterium | reverse complement strand
GCCAATAGCTATTTCTACAAAATAAATACCTTTTGCAAAACTGCTTACATCCAAAAAATTTGAATAAATAGAATCGTTTTTAAGTTTTGAATCGGTGAAAATCAACCGCCCTGTGGTGTCAAACACCTTCAATTCGGCTGTTCCTGTATAATTGTTTTCAAAGCTGACTCGAACACTACTACGAGCTGGAGTAGGACATAAGAGGAGACTACCTTGATTGGATTCAAAAGTGTTAACAATTTCGTTTTCACCTGATGGGGCTGTCTTCACGAAGAATATTTGGTCGGAATTGTCAATAGTCATTGTACCTACTGCTGCATAACCGCCGTCTTGGGTTCGCAAAGCTTGGGTAAGGTTGGGAGATTCGTACATATTCTCACCATAATAATTGACCCATTCTTTATTCCCATTTACATCTGTTTTATACAAAAAACTTTTTGGGAGCAAGCTTTGGTAACCATTATTCAGATTGCCTACAAAACAAAAACCATCACTTCCCCTTCCATCCGCTATAAAGGTGTTAGTATATTCTTCCCGACCTGCATCTATATGATTATCCCACAAAAAATTGCCGAGCCTATCAAATTTATAAATCGTAGAGCCAGAACTCCCATCAAAAAAATAATAGCCACTAACAATAAAATCTCCTGTCATGGTTTCCCTTACATCAAAAGCATACTTGTATGTTGTGGACATAAGTGCTCCTGAACCATGAGTCTTACTCCACTCCTCTACTCCATTCCCATTTATTTTTATGATTTGCATAGGAACTACATAGCCATCCGAAGAAGACCAAGCTCCACTTCCCACCATAAGATACCCTCCTTTTAGGGTAGCTTGAATGCTCTTCAAACGTGTTCCTTCGGCAGTTTTCCCCCAAAGCATTTCCCCCTGAGCATCTAATTTAGCATAATAACTTACAGCATCCCCTTCTATAATTTTACGTCCACAAACCATAAACTCATTATTCTCTGTAAGAACAATTCCGTTCGTCTCACTCCAATCGACTCCATTGTCAAGTTGTTTTACTCCCAATAAATTCCCTGTTTCATCTATCCATGTCAGTTGAGGGTACAGCTCTCCATCCTCGTTTTCGTTTTCTCCCCAAAGTACATAGCCTCCATTATTCAAAGCAAGTATTTGATAACAAAAATCTTCTCCATTAGAAAAATCCAAAATTTGAGTCCATTGAGCTGCCCCATTCTCATCTAATCTAAGAAGATATGCATCTAAATCTCCACGACTATTGTAACTATTGGAATGTCCACTAATAAGATAACCACCATCTGGCAATTGTAGCAATCCCATACCTCTATCAGTATCTGCACCTCCCAATTCCCCATACGTTGTTTGCCAAACCACTGAACCTTCCTTACTTAGGCAAAGCCCCAATACATCTTTTCCTGTTCCGCCAAAACCAGTGGAAGCACCTACAATCAATACATCTCCATTTGAATGCTTCATTAAGCCCTCAGCAAGGTTTTGACCATTATAATCATAGATTTCTTCTGAAATATTAGTTCCATCACTACTTAATAGAATCGTGAATACATCTTCTTCTTTTGAACCTTTTACAAGTATATTTCCAACAATCATCAACTCCTTATCAACAGATTCAAACAGCCCTATACCTCTAACCTTTTGCCCACCTTCTACAGCATATTTTTCTGCCCAAAGTTGATTCCCAGATTCATCTAAAACAACAATAAGTACCTCATTCGACTGTTCCAAAGAGTTTGCCAAAATAGCGTGTGTTCCATCACCTCGAATCCACACATCTTCTCCTTTCCAACCTCCCATTTCCTCCGCTATATGTGTCCACTCTAATTCTCCATCACTACTAATTTTGATGATTGAGGGTTTAAATATCGTATTGGGAGACATCCATGTTCGTTCGGAAGCAACTACAATAAAGCTTCCATCACTTAATTCTTTGATTGATTTAAACTCTCGTATATCTCCAAATATTTGTTCTGTTTCCCAAATTATTTCTCCTTCCTTGTTAACCTCTATCAGGAAAGAGTAAGAGCTATATACTCCTGCAATAAGTAAATTTCCACTTGTGCTATAAACCATATCAACAAGCTCAAATAGAGACCTATTAGAATCAAGTACTTTTGACCAAAGCTCATTTCCTTCAAAATCGATTTTTATCAGGAAACCTTGAAAATTAATATAGTGGCTATTATTTGAAGTTTCTATCAAAGTGTCTCTATTCCCTATAATCATCAAACTTCCATCTTCCAATTCCTGCACAGCAATACCCGTTTCATTCATCTCAGTACCGTAAATCTTAGACCAAAGTTCATTTCCTTCAAAATCGGTTTTCACCAAATAAATGTCCGACTGTTCTGCACCAAAATTGACAGTCGTACCCACAAATAAAAGATTCCCGTCGCTTAGTTCAATAACCGAATTCCCAATATCACTAGTACTTTTGTTTCCGTAGTACTTTTCAAAGCTAGCCGTAGTTTGGGAGTATAGTTTACTTGATATTGAAGCAAAACAAAATAAAACAATCAAAAAATGAAGCATTAGGCTAATAATGCGATTTAAAAAAAATGTCATAGTGAATAGTATTAAAAATGAAAAACAACCAACATTTATAAAAACTCAACCGAATATCAAATATAACTTATTTTATTCACTATTAAAAGAAAATGATTTTCTTTGAGTTTACTCTCATTTAAATAATTTCACACATATTTAAAATAATCATAAAATCACTCCGACTTCAATATAGGCCTACAAAAACAAATTCAAGTTCAAAATAAACAAAACAGCCCTTTCGATTTATTTATCAAAAGAGCTGTTCATTGTATATTTCCACTAAAAAAACGCCTTCATTTCAACTACGGCACAACCGTCCCATCCTCCACAATCAAATTGTAATGATACCCCGCTCCAAAATCTCTATTCAACCCCACAGTCCCTTTCATCGTCACCACTTGACCTTCCTGAATTTGCACAATTGAAGTCACCACAAAATCGTATTCATCATTGCTACCATCTTTGAGGTGAATCCAATTGCGTCCCATGATGTTGGGATTCACTTTCACACATTCACCGCTCACCTGTACGGTTTGCCCTTCGTATTTTTCGGGATTGGCGACAATATCCGCAATCTTGATCGAACCCTCTTTGGTAATGTTTCTGTTCGCATCAGCAAATTTTTCAGCCTTTTCAGTATCAGGATTTTTGCTCGGCAAAGACTCCTCCACACTGTGTGTTTCGATAGTGCCTTTGCCGCCGCCACCGTGACTGGCAGGAACGATTTTGGACACCAAATACACCTTGTCAAATATTCGGTTGAACTCCTTGCTCTCAAAATTGGTTTTCAACAAACCACCTCTATAAAAATAGGTTTCCCCAACTTCTACTTCCTGTTTTAAAGTCGCAATCCAAAACTTCTCATCTCCTTCTCTTACATTCAAATAGATGTACTTCGAGGTCGGCAATACTTCCTCCACAAAAACAGTATGCATATCATTGTCCACAGAAGCCGAAGAAGAAGCTTCACTTGGTGTTGTTGCTCCCTCTCCTCCTTCATCTGCAAAAACACCTGTACTACCTGCATTTTGAGTCGTCGAACCGTTTGCAGGAGCTATTACTTTGGGCTTGTTTTGGCATCCTATTGCAGTCAATAAAGCGACTACAAGGATAAAACTTAGCTTAAAACCATATTTCATATCCTTATTTCTTCTTTTTGTTATCAAATCTTTTTACAATTTTGGCGTTCACTCGGTAGTTCCTACCATCCGCTCTTGAAGCCATTTCGCCCAAGATACTAAAGGACAATTTCCTACTCAAACGATAGGACAGATTCACCCCATAATATTGTTGATTCGAGGTAGATTCATTGCTAAAATAGTTGTAGTGAACATTTCTGACATAAAAATCCGCATTCAATTTCTTTGTCAAAGGACGGGAATACCGCAAAGACAATATTTTGCTGTCCAAATAACTTGAGCGATTGTTGTTGAAGTTGACCGACAAGCGACCTCCAATGGAAGGAACTTTGGACAAACTCGCAAAACCATTGACATTTCGGGACTTGTTCTGTTGGTCGCTTTGAAACCGTTGGCTATAACTCGCTCCCAAGCTCACAAATTTAACGGGTCTTACATTTACCCTAAATCGAAGTCCTTGCCTTGTGACATCATCTTCAAGCAAGCGTTCTATTTCGGTTTTGAAGGTCTCGTAGTACAAGATGCGCTTGCGGGCATCATAAGAAACATTTATATCAAATTTTCGACTAAACCGATACCGAGCAGATACATACAAATTGCTCAAACGAATGTCCTGCCCAATCTGACCATTTATGTTTTGGTACAAATCCACTTCAAAAGAGCCAAACAAATTTAGCTTCCGATTGATGGTGCTTGAATGCTGGAAGTACCCATACCGTCTGTCTATACCCCCTCCATTTCTCTGTTCAAAAAAACCAATCGTAGATTTCGACCTCATATTGGGTTTATCAGTCTGATTGCCAAGATAAAAACCATACTGCAACAAATTGGTATTGACTCCATAAGTGCTTATGTCAGGGCGAAATCCCGCCACAACTCCAACATAATAATTGTCAAAACGTTTTTCAGCCTGCAATCCATCTATCGCTCCAATTGAAGAAGCCTTGTTGTTGATTTTTCTTCCAAGTGTCAAAGTCGTACTGGGGTTCACATCATAACGAACTGCCAGGTTATAGACCCTGAAAAACTTTGTCGGCCTGGTACTAATCTCTCCTTTGGGTATAAAATTTTGACGGTAGTTGACATAAGATTCGAAAGAGAATTTCGAGTTTTTGATATTTGAAGCATTCAACGAAAAACGGTACATCATTCGGTTTCGATTGCCATTATTTGCAGACATATTGCTGTAGCTTGCAGCTGAAATTCTTCCCCTGATTTTTTCTTCAAAAAGCGGCTTTTCGTCTGTTGGAATTTCTTCAATAGGCTTCTCTGTTTCTTCAGTTACTGCAATAGGTGTTTCCTCCTCAATTATCTCTTCCTTCAAAAAATACGAAAACAGCACCACATCCTCCTTGCTCACCTTGCAGCCCTCCAAAGTCACACACACACAAGAGGTAGAAGATTTTTGTGTCACCATCAGACATGGCATCTCCTCCCCCGCTTTCGACAATTCCAGTGTATCTCCGACCGCAATCTCTTGGGTGTCGTCAAATTTGACATAAATATTATTGGAAGTCAGAAAAGAAACCCTACCTGAAAGTTGTTTCATTTCACCTTGAGCAAACAGCCCCGATGTTAGAAACAAACCTGCAAACAAGAAAAATATTTTGATGTTCATTCTTTTGATTTTAATGTTCACTTAGGCAAACTAAAATACTTAATTAGGCATTTTTGAAATTCAATGTGTTTACCCACAAGCTTTTATTTGAGTTTGCATTTGAGTTTTTAATTTGAACTTGCCTTATTTCCTCTACTCCTCCCCATCTGGATGACAAGCCAAACAAGCATTACTTTCATAAATATATCCATTGACATCGTCGTGGTCATTCGCAGTCGGTCCTTGTAGGTGACAGCCCAAGCAGCTGAATACAGAGAAGTTGTTAGGGTTGGTATGACAATCCGCACAGGTATCCCACTCATCTTCATGCTCTCCTGAATAAATAGGGAAGTATTGTCCATCGTGGTCAAAAGTTGAAGGCTCCCATGCTGTTTGATTGTGACAATCCGTACAGTCAGTAGGAAATCCAGCAGCCGTATGGTTCGGGTCGTTTGTATCGTCAAAATCGGTTTGGTGACAGCCTATACAAGTATTCGGGGTGTTGTTGTAATCTCCATTGTGGCAAATTGCACAATCGTTGGCGACGGAAGCATGTGCCCCTTCGAGAACATAATAATCATCGTGAATATCAAAACTGGCGGGATTCCAACCTGCTTCTGTTGTGTGACAAGTCGCACAATCCGTAGGAATGTTCAGCTCGGTATGGTTGGGATTTAGAGAGGCATTGAAATCTGTTTGGTGGCAATCTACACAGACTGTTGAAGTTCCTTCAAAACCACCTGAATGACAGTCCAAACAAGCGACTCCAAGATGTTCACCTGTCAATGGGAAATTCGTGGCATCGTGGTCAAAGGCAGAATCGGAATCACCTGTCGGATGACAAGCCAAACAAGCATTGCTTTCGTAAACATAACCATTCACTCCATCATGTTCATTGTCCGTTTCGGGATTCGTGTGACAAGTGACACAGGTAAACTCTGCAAAATTATCTGGGTTCGTATGGCAGTCCACACA
>JBGCDY010000545.1:0-14849 GCA_045105835.1 Chitinophagales bacterium | reverse complement strand
TGGCGTTATCAAGCACTGATTGCCATCCAGCCCCCTTTGGAGATGTTGCCTATTTGGACAGAAGCCCTTACACTTTCTGTGATTGTATTGGTGGTCGCTTGTCCCATAGCGATTGCCTCCGTAGTTCCTTTGACCTATGGGCGACTAATGGATTATCTATTTGGAAAAGGAGTGCGCATCCAAAACAGCTTGCTCGTCAAAACAATAGCCAATCTGAAACATTTGATTTTCAATAAAACAGGTGTACTCACCACAGGCGTTTTTCACATCCAAAATTTTCATACTTCCATTCCCTCCGATGACTTCAAAGCTATCTTATTGGCTTTGGAACAACACAGCAAACATCCTTATGCCAAAGCAATAGTGAAGCATTTTGCAGGAGATGTAGAGCCCCTGGATTTGGAAGACATTCGGCAGGTGAATGGCTTGGGTATTATGGGCAAAGATGCTTCTGGAAATACCTATATGGCAGGTGCTTACAATATTGCAGCAGAATTCACGAAGGAAGACAGTCACAGCATTTATGTCCTCAAAAACAATAGGTTGGTAGCATGGCTGGATTTGGAGGATAGATTGAGAGAAGAAGCCGAACCTTGTATTACGGCTTTGGAGCAAGAAGGCATCAAGACGGTTTTGTTGAGTGGTGACAGAGCCATTCCGACACAATATGCTGCCCGAAAAACAGGCATCCAAAATTTTCATTTTCAGCAATTGCCCGAACAAAAAAAGGCAATTGTGGAACAGCTACAAGTAGAAGGTTTGACGGGAGTTGTTGTAGAGCAGAATGGAAGAAATGTACTCTTAGAAAGTGCTTCTTTGGCAATAGAGTTGGAAGCTGAGCCGAATGTGCATAAAAAAACAACTGGGAAAGCAGGAGTCACCATTTCTCACCATCGCTTATTGCTCGTCAATGAGTTGATTGCTATGTGTAGCTCATTGGTACATCGTGTTCGATGGATTAGTGTTTTTGCGATTATTTACAATATTTTTGTGGTTATCTTAGCCAGTTTGGGATATTTTTCTCTTATATTAGCGGTACTTAGTAGTTTTATTGTGTGGGCAGTCATTTCGTTATTGCTCAAATTATAAAATCAAAACCAAAAACTATGAACTACCCTGCAACAGAAAAGATCAATTTTCGCAAAATTCGAGATTTCAGTGGACACATCAATGACTCAGCAGCTTTTATTCGGCAAAACATCTGGACGATGCTCAAAATCATATTGAAGGCATCAGGCATCTATTTTGTTCTGGCTTTGATCACACTCATACTTGGGTTTTATTATGGCATATCCGACATCATGAGTTTTTTTAGTACCTCATCGGGAATGGAAGATATCAACTTTGGATTTTTGGGGGCACTGATGTTCACATCAATGGTATTGTTTGCCATAGCCTACATCTTTTACACCTCTGCTGTCTATCGTTATATTTTGCAGTACATTGATAGAAGTGACTACAACAATATTCAATATGCCGACATAAAACACTACATGTCAAAAGACAATGGCAATGTATTTTCAACCTATATGGGCTTTTTCTTAGTAGGCTTGGTAAGTTCTTTTTTGATGATGTTGCCGATGCTAACAGGCTCAAAAGAAATGATAGGTGTATGGGCCATATTGATAAATATTTCCATATTTGGATCCATTTATCTGATGATTCCCTTGTCGTTTATCTATCTTTTTCGGATTCACAGAGACTTAGATTTTATAGATTCTATCAGAGGATGTCTTGCTCTAACAAAAGGACATTGGTGGAAAACATTGGGTTTGTACATCGTAGCGACATTGATTCTGTACAGTGTCAGTTCGATTCCAGGTTTATTCGCCAATTTTGGCCTTTACATCGGCAGTTTATTGAGCTCTAATCAACTGGGAATACTGCTTTTTTCTTTGTTTTATTTGACCACTTTTCTAATGTATTTTGTGAGTGGCACAGCTTTTTCGGCAGTGATTGCAGTTCGTTATTTCAGCTTATTAGAGATGAAAGAAGGGCGCAATATGATGGATCGCATACAAGACATCGGACTTGGAAGTGATGATTAAAATTGGTTTTAGAGAACAATAGACCTGTGTTCTACTATTCCTCCGTCTTTTAAGGTGGTGAAAAGTAAAATCTTAAAAAAGTAAAGGCTTTAGCCACTGCGTATTGCAATGGCTAAAGCCTTTTTTAAAAGATTGGCTTAGTTCCTTGAGCTAAAGCACAGGGCAATAGAAGCATATATTTTGACTACTTTAAATCGCCTAAATCTCTCGTTATGAACACTTAAATAAAGTTGATTTGAATATTCTTTTATTATTCAAGCAATCCCTTCACCTCCTCCAAAATCAACTCTACCCACAACCTATACATTTCTCCCGAAGGGTGCAAATTATCCGCAGCCGTCAGCGTAGGGTTCGTGCTTGCTTGGCGTGAAATGGGCGTAATGTCAAAATAAGCAACACCTTGTTGGGTGGTAATTTCTTGGTTGATGGCATTGAAGGCATCAATCTCTGCTCCAATACTTTCTGCATTTAAAGCTCCAAAAGGAGTTGCGCCATAATCAGGAATGGACAATACAAATACCCGTTCCTTCTTATCCCCTGCCAACTCTATGGCTCTAAACAACAATTGTTCAAACTCAAGCCTATACTCTTCAATAGATTTGCCTTGATACTGGTTGTTTACCCCAATCAACAAAGAAACCAGGTCAAAGCCATTTTCAAGATTCGCCTCTGCAATGGCATTCTTCAAATTACCCGTAGTCCAACCCGTTTGGGCAATCAAGCGAGGGGCTTCTACTTCAATACCTCCTTCTCGCAAACCTTGTATCAACTGCACAGGCCAACGTTCGGCTATCTCCACCGATTCTCCAATGGTATAGGAGTCTCCCAAAGCAAGGTAAAAAATAGGGGTACTTTCTTCCAAAGGAGGAGGATTTTGGGTCATAGTTGTTGTATTGTCTTTTTGGCAAGCGGCTTGTAAAAACAAAATAGATAGCAGCAAAGCCCAAAGGATAGAATATCGCATAATTAAGTACTTTTTGTGTCTTAATTGGTGTTTCGGGAATAAAACCGAAAAGATACTCAATTGTTTACCTCTTATTTGATTTTGTCAAGAATAGAAAATACCCACTCACAAACGCTTACTCAGATTTTCTCAATAAAAATAAATTAACCAAAAAACGCCACTCATATATGTCCACAAAATAGAGAAAAGAATATGCACTATTGTTTCAAAATTTTTGCCCTTCCAAAGTTCGGAAGAATAGCCAAAGAATTGAATTACAAGGCGAGTCGTCCAGAAAATGGCAAAACCTAAAGCTATTTTGTTTCCCAAAGATGTGTCGATGATTTCTTTTGCAGAACTTAGACATAGGAAGCCCATTAGAAACACAACCAAAGCAAGGAAAAAGGTATGAACATACATCATTTGTCGATTGATGAGGCTGACCAAATGAAATTCTGATTTCCAGTTGAAGTATCTTGGAAAAATGACGTGAACAAGTGCCAAAACGATGAGCAATGAGCCGATTATTTCAAGGTGTAATTCCATTTTTTTGGAGGATAAAGGTGCTGATAAATGGGGTAATTTTGATTTCTTCCTTGACCTTCAATCCCGCTTTTTCAAAAGTGTGAAGCCAAGTAGTTTTGGAATGAAAGTGGAGGAAACCAATATTGTAAGCCAATAAGTTGGCGGTATCTCGTAGGTGTTCGGTGACAGCGATGATGCCGTTTGGTTGGAGAACCCGTTGGAGTTCTTGAAAAAATGCAATTCGCTCTGCTTCGTCTCGGATTTCGTGGGCAGAAAGAATGGCAAATACTGCATCTATGGTATTGTTTTGCAGTGAAATATGAGTAGTTTGAATGGTTTGGGTATTGGGGTAAGGAGGATAGGCTTTTCTGGCTCTTTTGATGGAGACTTCGGTGTGTTTGGTGGGGTCGTAAAAGTCAAACACCAAGAGTTCGGCATTTTTGAACTTGTCTTTTAGGAGCATACTTGTCTCGTCAAATCCTGCATTGATGTTGATTATTTTGGCATTTTTATTAGGGATTTGCAAGTCTTTTACCCAATCCAATTCATACAAATTTGACACATCATACACGTAGTAAGAAACGAAAAGCGAAACCAATGTGGTGAACAATGCGCTCCAAAAAGCCAATAATAACAACGATTGAAGTACTCCAGTTGTAGCATTTCGGGCAAAAAATAGAAGTATCAAAATGAAGAAAGACAGAAGGTAAAAGTGCCAATTGAAGCGAATGATGTTTCCGACTCCTTGAAAAGGTTTTCTCAATGTTTTGCTTGTGGCTGCCATGTTTCGATTCGTCCTTTTTTCCAGTGATAGGGAATGTTTTTGATGATGAAGGCATTGGCTAAAACGACTTCTTTTAGCTGCAATTCTTCTAAAAAAGGAATGTAGTAATCCATGACTTCCACGGCTTGTGGTTTCCAATTTTGTCGGACTCCTTCAATGATTAGAACATTCTTAGTTTTGGCTTGGTAGGTAAAGGTGAAAGGCAATGGTCCAGCAAATCTTCGGGCTTCTTTCCAGTCTGCAAAAGGTGATTTTGAAGGGAGTGAAGCATTTTCTTTTTCTTCAATTTCTATTTTGAAGTTTGACTTTGAAGAACTCACTTGGATTTTACTGAGTGTTTTGACCTGTTGAATATCGATGGTGTCATATTTGTATTGGGTGAAAATACTGCCCAAAAACTCCATTCTTTTTCGGTTGGTTTCGGACTTCAATATGTACAATCCCCGCCAGCGTTTGCCTGCATTGGTGTGATACTTCACGAAAATCCGATAGCCTATCAAAAAAAAGTCGCTGCCTAAAAAGGATGGGAATCCTTTGGGTCTTAGGTTTTTGGTTTGCACCATTGCCACTGCAATGAATGCCCATTTGTCTTGGAAAGTGTCCAATTCTAAACAAGGCGGAATGCGGTTTTGCAATTCTTCTTTGGGTAC
This sequence comes from Chitinophagales bacterium, assembly GCA_045105835.1. Classification (GTDB taxonomy): domain Bacteria; phylum Bacteroidota; class Bacteroidia; order Chitinophagales; family UBA2359; genus JAUHXA01. The sequence goes on along the minus strand of JBGCDY010000545.1, from coordinate 9,899 downwards.
TGCAAAGGTCAGTACAAGCGAACTTTCGAAGAAGGCTTCTACTGCAAAGGGATGATTTCGTAGGAACTGAAGAGGATTATTCATCTTGCAATGGACTTTTGTTCAAAACAAATTCATTGAAGTACACCAAAGATATAAATAGAAGCGCAAACACGAAATTGGCTTTGCCCCAAAGTAGTAAATCTGGTACGAGTAAGAATTCGAGTATATTCATCGTCAAAACAATGAGGATTTGGGTAATGGCATTGAAGCGTGACCAAATCCGACTCAAAATCCAAACCGCCATGACTATTTCTGCTACTCCAATCAATGAAGTCAATATCGGCGCATATTCTTCTCCTAAAATATGCGCTACAATGTCTTGGTGTCGAGGTACTAAGTTGAGGAGTTTGCAGAACAATCCATTGACTATCCAAACGGTAGCAATTAGATAAGTGAGTAGTCTATGGAGTTTTGAATGCCTCATTCTATTTATTCCTACTTCATTTCAATTATTCTTTCCTCCACATTAATTTGCCCCTCTGCTACTATTTTTTTTGTTTCGATGCTGTAAAGCACCCAGCCGCTGCTTCCGTGAATCAAAGAGGTTGTCCATGTTTCATTTGTAAAAGGAGAGAATTCTTCTTTTGGAGGTAGAATAGCTCGAAACATATCAAGTCCTTTCATGTATTCATAAGTAGCATTGGTCAATTGTTCGGAATCAACGTTTTGATAGAGGTTCATGGTAATGAAGTCGTCTTTTTCATTGATTTCATTCAAGACAACTGTTATATCCGCATCAAATGGTTCTCCCCCATAATTGTTCATGAGTTGGAGCTGTCCAATAAGTTCTTCACCAAGCTTATATTTCATTCCATGAAAAGTGTAGAATTGTTGTGCATCCTTGATTGCATTGGCTTCAACAGACTCTTTGGAGCTGTAAATATTCATGGATTGAGCCAGCATCTGATCTAAGTTTTTGATAGGAAAATCTTTCATTTCCTCTTTTAGCTTATCTGTTGCGTCTTGTATATAGTCTCTGACTTCTTCCCAATTCACAACTTCCTGAACCGTTCCCAGTTCATCTGTTTTAATCAAAACAGATATGTTTTCGGCTAGAGAAATCATTTTTTTGAGCAGTGGGACTTCGGTTTTTATAGCGTAGTTTTTGTAGAGCCACTCAACCACATAACTGTTTTCGGTAGAATCTTTTATGCTTATATCTACGTCATAAGTAATGAGCTGTGTCGAAGTAGTATCCTCTCCATTTATTTTGTATTTTTCATCAGAGACTTTGAAGGATTGTATATCGCTTTTGTTCCAATAACCAATCACTTGAGCAGTAGAATCACTCATACTGATTTGTCCCAAAAGGCTTCCTGACACGAATAAGAAGGCTGCAAATACTAAAAACTTGTTCATCTAATATCTAGTTTTGTGTTTAAATTTTAATAATTCTGTTTTTCAATACAGGACAAAAACTCAGATTCCGTTTATCAAGCATAATACACCATCTCAACCTCTTCTTTTTTAGCGACATTCCCATTCTTATGCACTCCATTTGTGGCTTCAACAGGAATTTTTACTTGCACACGCAAAGCCCTCAAACCTTGTACGCCCTGCAATTTTTCGAGTTCTACATCTTCAATAGTTTCGTCAATATATCCTTGATGGTATAGATATTCCAAATATTCACGGTACTCCAATGCCTCCTTGTCTTGTGAATAGACAATGGCAATTTTGTCAGGTTGGGTTAGGCGTTCTTCGGTGCCTCTGATGTAGGCTTTGTCGATGCGTTTTTTGATGATTTCGTAGCGAATGTTGTAGGCTCCGTCCACATCAAATTGTTTTTCGTCAATCCTAAATTGAATCGCAAGCGGTGCGCTGTGTACCAATAATAGATGTGTTGCATCCAAAGGAACAGGCAACTTGTGCTTCAATTTTGCAGTCAATTGAGCCACTTGTGCGGTGGTTATCAATTGCCACAATCGAAGGTTTTTGAGGTGTAATGGGTCAAAATTTTGTTTTTCGCTCAGTGATTGTCCGACATAGATATTGTACTCAACTCCATCGGTTTTGTATTTTTCAAAATAATGTGGGAACATTTTTTGGGCTTCTGCCTCTCGTTTGTCAATGAATGCTGCTACCTTTTCGTTCACCTTTGTCATACTGTATTCAAACTGCTTTCGCTTGTTGTACAGTACTCCCAAATTAGGGTCTAAAGCATTTTTGTAGGCTTCAATTGCAGTTTGAGTATTCGGAAGGTTGGCTTGGAAATAAGAAAACAAACTTTCGACTTCTCTACTTAAAAAACCCAATACATTGACCTCATCTCCAGAGCCTAAATTTTTGGTGATGCGTGAAATGTGTTGATTGATTTTGTAACACAAACTGTCCAAAAATGGCAAAGGTTTGTCCTTCAAAGCACTGTCCAATACATTCTTTGCCAAGCTCAATTGAGCAACCAAATCTTGTTGTATGGCTTCGTTTCGTTTGATAGAAGAATTGCGAACATCAGTCGCTCCAAATAGTGGATAGACATCTTCAAACACAATATTTTCCAAATCTCCCTCCCATCCATTTGACCGTTTTTCCAGCATATTCATTGCTGCAACAGTGAAACGCCATTCTACAGAAGGATGCAAGGAAGTATAATTTTCTTTGATAAAAGACTGAACCTGTGTGTCCATTTCGTCCAAAGCACGCTCAAATGCGATGGCAAACAATGGAGTAATGGTGTTGACTTTGAACAAAGCACCTGCCGAGGTGAAGTCTCTTGGGTTCTTGGACATCAATTCAATCATGCCCACAAATGCATCGTCAAAAAAGAGCGGAACAATCACTCCACTTTGAATTCCTTGCTCCAATAAATTTTCCTCATAAGGTTCGAGGTTCTCTTTGTCATTGAGGTTGGAGAAAAAGTAAGGTTCTCTATTTTTGATAAATTCTTTGAACACGCTGCCCATTCCCATTTGAAAAAGACATCCCATGCGTTCAGTGCTGTGTTTTTGTTGAAGAATGAAACTGCTCTGCCCTTCCTCATTAAAGCTCATCATTTTTTTGAAATTCTTTTGGAAAGCAGCCAATCCCAATCTTAAATCAGGTAGCCCAAACAAAGATTTTAATTCTTTTTCTAAGTACCCTGTGTTTTGACTCTCAGTCAATCCGTTTTTCTTCAACAGGTCAAATTGAAGGGCAGACATGACCGATTGTTGAGTCACTTCCACCAAACTAAACAGCATAACTCCATGCAATTCAAAAACGTCTGGCGGAATAAGTTTTCGCCAGATGGTCAAATCATTGAAGTTTTCTAAAAGTGTCTGGATTTGTTTTTCTGTGAGTTTGGGAGCTTCTTTTACCGCTACAATTTCGGTGAATTTCGGGTTAAAACTCCCTTTGTAGAAATTCAACAAACCTGTTTTGGCATCAGTAATTGGCATTAAAATGGGCTTATCAACTGGAATATCTACTTTGTAGTATTGCTGCAATATAATGGTATAGGCATTCAAAGTTTTGAAGTGCAATGACTGTTCACTCATCATTGCCTGTGATTTGAAGTGCTCAAAATTTTCTCCTAATACTTCAATAAATTTAGGAGTTGCATAAACCCGATCCAACTGAAAAGGGCTGATGGCAGCCATGATTTCATCCTCTTGGGTAGCATAAGGACTAACGATGCACATCAATAAGTCAATTATATTTTGATGTTTCTCCAAAGATTGGACATCTTCAATTGGAGAGAGTAATTCGGGTGCCGCATCTACCCCTTTTAGGATTTCGTCTGCTACGACTTTAAAGGTTTTCTTCCCTTTTCCTGCAATGTTACGCCAATAGTCAATCAAGGGCTTCAAGCTCAATTTGGTCTGAAAAGGAAAATCTTTTTTCCAGGTTTCGTATTCTTCTTTGGTGGCAGAGGTGAGAGTGTCTATGTGGAAAGGGTTGTAAGCGTTCATTCTTAAGTTAGGGTTAAAATGAAAGTAAAAATCGAAAAAAGGTCTTGATTTTATTGAAAGCTATAACATCAGAAAGTAATTTTTAGTTTTAAAAAACAAATCTGTAAATTACCTCTGCATGATTTTTGCCGTACTATCATTTAAAACATATACAGGTTTTCTATTTCTTGGGCAGAATGACAAACATGCTTCCCATTGGAAGGAATCCAGTTAATTTCAGGATAATTTTATACTTATGTCTATCGAACTACAGCAATTAAAAGACAAGCTACCTGAAACAGAAGGAGAAGAAAGATTCAATTTGCTTTTTGACATAATTGAAAAAATGCATTTTAGCCCAATTGACGAAGCAGATGGGTATGCAAATCAGATACTGAATCTAGCCGAAGAGCTTAATGATGATGAATTAATCGTCAGAGCATATAGGATGAAATGTACTATTTACGGACAACAGGGCAAATATGATTTATATAAGCAGACGATTTTTAAGGCACTTGGAATAGCGCAAAGAATAAATGATAAAGTGTCAATTGTGAAGACGCTGCAAAGTATAGGAAACTATTATGTTTTTTTCGACCATCAATTTGAAAAAGCCCGTCATTATTTATTTCAAGCACTGGAAATAGCAGAAGATATCGAGCCTGAAAACTTAAAACCTTTAACTCATACCATATTGGCAAGTAGCTATGGTCATCAAAGCAAATACGAAAAATCCATGCAGCACTCTCTTCTAGCAATAGAAGGCTTCAAGAAAAATGGAGATAAATTGAAATTGGCTGTCACCTACAACCACCTGTCCTATTATTTGAGAGACGAAAATCAAGCCATCAAATATGCAGAATTAGCCCTCGAAATCAGTCAAGAAATAGGCAATCTTATACTGCAACACGACAACTATTTGGCACTTTCCATCTATCACAATGACCTGAAACAATATGAAAAATCCGTTTATTATGCACGAAAATCCATAAAAGTTTCGCAAAAAACCAAATCTTCTTTTTCGCTTGCACAAGGCTACTCTATCTTCCTTAAGAGCCTACTGAATCTATCACTTCAGAAAGAAGAGGCTGAAAAAATGAAATTATTGGAGGAGGCAGATCAGTATTGCACCGCTTTCGAGAAGTTACTCGACTCCGCAAACGACAAAAAATTTATCGAGAGTAGTTTTCTTGTTAAATATAAAAGAGGTCAAATAAATTATCATTTAGGAAAGTATTCACTTGCACTGAAAACGCTACAAAGCTTAGTAAAATTAGATCAATTTAAGTCCGCTCCAATTCCAGGTGTATATAACTATATGCACCACTCTTACAAGGCTTTGGGCAATTTTGAACAAGCACTACATTACTATCAGTTGTATGCCGAAATGGTGTTCGATAAAAAAGACAATGAATCGCTCAAACATGCCGAAAAGCTACAAACCAAGTTTGAAACCAAAGAAAAGGAAAAAGAAGTAGAACGGCTCCAAGAACTGGAGGTCTTGAAAACCCGTTTTTTTACCCAAATCACCCATGAACTGCGGACACCGTTAACGCTGATACAAGGCCCTGCTCAACAAATTTTAGGCAGCAATGACCTTTCCCAAATCCAAACACAAGCCCAAATCATAGACCGCAATGCCAACCGACTCCTCAACCTCGTCAATCAACTATTGGATCTCAGCAAGATAGAGGCGCAAAAGATGGAACTGAAGCTACAGCATGGTTCTATTAGTAATTTTACAGCAGACATTGTTCAAGCATTTCAAGCCCTCGCCATCAAGCAGCAAATACAACTCGATTTTATCACCAATGCCGATGAAATGGAAGAGATACTCGTCTTATTTGATGCAGATAAGATCGAAAAAATCCTCTACAATCTCCTCTCCAATGCCTTCAAATTCACATCCACGCAAGGCAGAATCTTGTGTCAGTTAAATCTTTCCTTTTTCTCCTCCAATGGCATACAAGCACAACTAACCATAGAAGACACAGGCAAAGGAATTGGCGAAAACGAATTGCCCCATATTTTTGACCGCTTCTACCAAGCAGATAGCAGTCATACCCGTCAAGCCGAAGGTACAGGCATTGGTCTTGCCCTTGTCAAAGAATTAATGGAATTATTGGAAGGAACAATAGAAGTAAGTTCCATAGTAGGCAAAGGCACTACTTTCACCCTACAATTGCCGCTACAAGTCGCCAAAGAACAGGACTTACCTCCAATAACACAACAACATCCAAACACAATAAATACCCAAACACAATTATCCACAAAAAACACGTACAGACGTTTTACTAAAACGTCTCTACAAACGTCTGAACACAATTCTCCACAAAGAAACAAAAAAACTCCCATTTTACTCTTAGTAGAAGACAATCCCGACATCCACACCTACATCCGCAGCATTTTAGAAAACGAATACATTGTCCTCCAAGCCTACAATGGTGAAGAAGGACTCCAAATGGCACAAGAACGCATTCCCGACCTCATCATCAGCGATGTCATGATGCCCTTCAAAGATGGCTATGAACTCTGTGCTGATTTGAAGCAAGACGAACGCACAAGCCACATTCCCGTTATTTTACTCACCGCCAAAGCTGCCCTCCAAAGTCGCATTGAAGGATTTGAGCAGGGAGCAGATGCCTATATTGCCAAGCCATTTCATGCAGACGAACTCCGCTTGCAAAGCAAAAACCTACTCACCACCCGCAACAATCAACAACGCAAATACCAACAAATCACCCTCCAACACCAGCTCATTAAAACCACCAACAATCCAGAGCAACACTTCTTGAAAAAAGTCATCTTAGTTATCGAACAATACATCGACGATGAAAACCTCAATGTCAACCGCCTCAGCAAACTCCTCTACATGAGCAACTCCCAACTCTACCGAAAAATTCAAGCCCTCACCAACTACACCGTCACCCAATTTATCCGCAATATCCGCTTGGCAAAAGCTAAAGCAATGCTCGAAAATGGGGAAGGGAATGTCTCAGAAGTTGCTTTTAATGTGGGGCTTACGCCGAGTTATTTTTCTCGTTGTTTTGCGAAGGTGTATGGTTTTCCTCCAAGGGAGTTGATTAAATGAGTGGTGAGAATTTGATTTTTTGGGTTGGGGAGTTCAAAAAGGTGGGTTCATTTACTTTGGAAAAACATCCTTCAGCTGAATCTCCAATCCCTCAAACACCTTAGAAGTCAAAGCATCTTCATCCGTCAATGCAGCCATTGGGATATCCGAAATAAACCTTTTCGTAGTATCGTCCAAATGATACGCAAATGCCAAATCGTGTTCTGGGTCAATCACCCAATACTCCAAAACACCCGCCTCTTGATACAATTCAAACTTGTCTTTCATCTCTTTTTTTGAATTGCCAGGCGACAAAATTTCAACAACCAAATCAGGTGCACCTACACAGCCCTGTTTGTCCAATTTATCTTCATCACAAACCACACATAAATCTGGCTGAACGACCGTATCTATCTTATTTCCTTTGATTTTGGACTTGGGAAGTGGCAATCGAACATCGAAAGGTGCTGCAAAAACATCACATTTTTTCTTTTTGAAATATGCACCTAACTCCAAGGAAAGATTGAAGGAAATCCGCTGATGTTTTACATTTGGAGCAGCCATTGGCAATATATGCCCCTTCAATAATTCTACTCTTTCTTTGAATTGCCAAAGAAGGTAGTCGGCATAGGTGTAGTGTTTGTTGAGGTCTAATTGAGAAAGGGAAGTTATCATTTGTTTTGTGTTTTGTTCGAGGTTTGTAAGTTTATTGGAAAACAAGAAGAAGAAGTTAAAAGTTTCTGGCTGAGTGAGATTTCCGTTCCTACCATTGCCAAAATTGGAAATGGTTGGTAAGGTCTCCACTCGCTTCATGAAAGCAACCAATCAGCGAAAACTTTGGCAACGGTTCAGAACCTTGGTGTGTCCTGAACGCTGAAAAGCGATGCTATAATTGAGATGGAGGAAACGACCCTCCGAAGGCTACTTACAGGAGTCGCCTTCAAACCGCCTTCGGGTGCTTTAACTGTGAAGTTAAGGTATTGAGCGCAGAAGGAAAAGGCTATTGGCTAAATAGTCAGGTAAGTATGAAAGAGCTGAACGCAAGTGAACCACTAATGAAGCATCGAAACAACCAATCGACCTCGTCAAAAGCGAAAACCAAGGTAATTTCGTGATAACTTTAGCGGCAACCTGTTTACTGGCTAAAGGGTGGGCGGTGTTAAGGTGGCAGGACTTTCATGTAGGCTCAATTATGGAACAGGAGAGACGAACATCTATGGCAATATTCTGGAAAAGAGTAAGATGTTCGAGTCGGACTATGTCATAGTAGTGTTGAAGATTCTGTAATGGGATTGGAGCGAAGGGCATGGCTCATTTGCGTTTTAATATTTTAACAACCTCAAAAGGAAGGATTAGGATGATTAAAACAAAGTCACAGCCCATTACCAAACAGATGGTATGGGCAGCGTATAATCGAGTGAAGTCGAATCAAGGCGGTTCAGGAGTGGATGGGATGAGTCTAAAAGATTTAGACTCGGATTTATCCAATCAACTGTACAAGCTGTGGAATCGACTAAGTTCAGGTAGTTATTTTCCGCCTCCTGTCAAAGAGGTGGAAATACCGAAAGGAAATGGCAAGACACGAAAGTTGGGAATACCTACGGTTTTAGACCGCATTGCCCAACAGGTAGTTAAAGACTATTTAGAACCAAAGATAGAGCCTCATTTTCACAATAGTTCCCATGGCTATCGCCCTAATCGCTCTGCCCATAAAGCGATTGGAGAAGTTAAAAGGAATTGTTGGCGAGAGAATTGGGTAATAGATTTGGATATAAAAGGTTTCTTTGACGAACTAAATCACGACTTGTTGTTTAAGGCTTTGCATCGTCATACAGACGAGAAATGGGTATTGATGTATATAGACAGGTGGTTAAAAGCGAGTGTTATCTCAAAAGATGGCACGAAGCGAGAACGAACGAAAGGCACACCGCAAGGAGGTGTCATCAGTCCCTTATTAGCCAATCTATATCTGCACTATGGATTTGATAAATGGATGGAAAAGCAATTTCCAAGTTTATCATTTGAACGATATGCAGATGACATCATTATTCATTGCCAAAGTGAACGACAAGCTGAATATGTGTTGAGCCAAATTCGGGAACGACTACAAGCCTGTAAACTTGAATTACATCCTGACAAGACCAAGATAGTGTATTGTCGAGACAGTAATCGCAAGCATCGAACAGAGAAACCCACGCAGTTTACTTTTCTGGGCTATGATTTCAAAGCAAGGGAAAGTAAGAACAGTCGTGATAATCGGATATTTTACAGTTTTACACCTGCTATCAGCAAGAAGGCAAAACAGCGGATAATCAAAGAACTCAGGCAGCTTGGAATACAAAGACGCACGGGTACAACTATCTATGGTCTTGCTAAAATGCTGAATAGAAAGTTGGAAGGCTGGATAAACTACTATGGGCGATACCGAAAATCGGTCATGTGGAAAATATTCTCATTACTCAATATACGACTGATACGGTGGGCAAGGAACACTTACAAACGGTTCAAGGGTAGTTGGCGCAAAGCTCACAGGGCTTTAAAGCAATTGCAGAAACGACAACCGAAACTATTTGTTCACTGGAGGCATGGCTATACGATTTAGACTGAATGAGAAGAGCCGTATGAGTCGAGAGGTTCAAGTACGGTTCTGTGAGAGGCTGGGGGTGAAATTCCCCCGACCTACTCGACCCAACAGTTGAAGCGAATGATAAGTACTCAGTAATGAATGAAAATTAAAATTTTTGATCATAGCCCTGCTATGCTAAAAAATTTTGCCTTCCTAAAAGAAAAAATACCTCCCTAAAATTTGCGTAACATATTTATTTGGCTCATGGACGAATTTAGTGGAGCTTAAATAAATTCGACCAAAACACGATTTCTGAAACTCTCAAAATCATGATATCCAAAAGCCCTTCGTT
>JBGCDY010000544.1:0-8983 GCA_045105835.1 Chitinophagales bacterium | reverse complement strand
ATCGTGCTTACTCCACTGGTCGGGCTTGTTCATTTCGTCGCTAAAGAGCGGTGTCCAATTGAAGGGTGTTCCTATGGATACATTGATGGGTTCGTTGGGTGTTGCAGTGGTTTTATTGCCATCATTGTAAAGGTACATTTTGGAGATTTCGTATTCTGTGCCTAAGTCGATGAGTGCAAAGCCAGGGTACAACCAAGGATTGCCGCCCATTGTCCAATAGTTCACAGGTGCTTCACCATCGCCTTTTTCAGGGTCGCCAACAAGCAGTTGTTCGTCCACCAATTGTGTAGCATCACCTTGTACAGATTCGTTCAAAATCATGGCAGGGGTCAAACTGATTTTCTTGTGTGGACCGCCAACTATCAAATCTGTTTTGCCTTCTGCCATATTGGAGAGTGCGCCCAAATTGAAGTTGTCATCTACGCCTTGTAGTACAAAGTAGTAGTTCACATTGTCACCCAAATCTTTGACGATAACGGATTGTTTCACGCCTTTGTTTGTAGGAGCCAACATTCCGTGGTACATCGCCGCATCTTTGATATTTTTGGCGGTGATAGGCACGGCGCTGTATCGAAGTAAGTAGTAGTCTGCTTTGCCGCTGTTACCATCTTCCCCTGGAGCCGTCCAACTGAGTTCTACCATTGAAGTTGTCGAATGGGTAGCTTCAAGGTCGGAGATGGCTCCTGGCAAAGTGGTGTCTGGAGTTTGGGAATGGGCTTCTTTCCCGTACAAGACAATTTCTGATACATTACTACCTGCTGCCATCTTGCTGATGCGAAGGTAGCGTGTATATACTTTTACATTGTGTTGTGTCCAAGATAGGTATCCTGTGAGATTATCTGTAAATAATTCGGTCCAATTTCCTGGATAACCATAAGAAATTCGCAAATCGCCTGCATTGCTGCCATCATAGAAGAAGATTTGGCTGATTTCAAAAGCTTCTCCCAAGTCAATGTATCCATGTGCAGGGTGTTTGATATTTGGCCCCCAACCTGTCATCCAAGTTGTCATCGGCACACCACCCACACTGTTCAATACGTCACCCGCCAAATTTTGTTCGTCCACCAGTTCACGGGGATTACCAAAACCGCTTTCGTCCGTCATCATTGAAGGGGTCAAAGTCAATTTGCTAACTGCTCCAAGCGTTTTCGTTGTTGTTGAAGTGGTATTGGAGAAACCTGTCACTTCGCCATTTTCATCTGAAGTCTTGATAGCGAAGTAGAGCGTTTGATTAGGCTGTAGTTCGTTTACCAAAATCATTTGCTTCGAGCCACCTTTTGAAGGTAACAAGAGGTTTTTGACTGGTGATGCGCTGTTGAAGTTGGCAGTTGTGATATTAGAAGTGCTGTAACGAATGTCGTATTGAGCGGCAGTGCTGCTGACTGTCCAAGACAATTGGGTAGAGAAAGCGGTTGTGTTTGCAGCCTTCAAATCCGTAATCGTCGTTGGTGCATTGCTGTAATCCTCTTCTTCTCCACCTCCGCCATTGTCAATGATTTCTTTGGTTTGGGCATTGACCACATTTGATAGGGCAGAAGTGTTTTGCATTTCATCTGTTGCTTTCAAAGCAAAATAGTAGCGGGTGTTGGACTCCAAACCTTTGACTTCCATTCCTTGAAAACTACCTGCTGCAATTGGTGTAATTGGGTTGTTGATTACAGTCGCATTTGCAAAATTGGCAGCGGTGATGGGGCTAACACTGTAGCGAATCTCATAGCTTTTGGCTGTTCCTTCGCTACCGTCATCACCTGTTGCTGTCCAATTGAGCCATAAATTTGTTTCACCGATTTCGGTGATGTTTAGGTCTGTAATGGCTGCGGGTGCAATCGCATCCGTTTCTTCTTCTTGTGGTCGGGTTGTCGCTTCTAAAATATTGGACAAGTCTGAAATATTGGGCATTTCATCCATTGCCTTCAATGCGAAATAATAGGTTGTGTTGGGCTGCAATTCGCTTACGTCAATTTTTTCTTGTTGTCCAGCCAATTGAGGCGCAAGGTTTTGGCTGATTTCCATTGCATCTGCAAAATTGGCTGCATCAATCATTGAAGTGCTGTATCTGATTTCGTAAGCTGCTGCTGTTCCTTCTACTCCATCGTCACCTGTAGCTCTCCAAGTCAAGGTCAAAGCGGTTTCGGTGATGTCAATGGCATCCAAATCTGCAATGGCAGCAGGCATAATGGCATCTGTTTCTTCTTGTTCTGGGCGGGTATTTGCTGTCGCAATATTGGAGATGGCAGAAGCGTTGGGTACTTCATCCATCACTTTCACTGCAAAATAATAGCGGGTGTCGGGCTGTAATTCGCTTACTGCAATGCTTTCCATTTTGCCAGCTGATTGAGGTACAAGGTTTTGGTTCACTTCCATTGCATTCGCAAAATTGGCTGCGGTGATTTCTTCGGTGCTGTATCGAACTTCGTAAGAACTTGCAGTTCCTTCAAAATCATCATCACCTGTTGCGCTCCAATTCAATGTCAAGGTAGTTTCTCCAATGTCACTTGCTTCTAAGTCTGCAATAGCAGCAGGAGCTTTGGTGTCAATATTGATTTCACCATCACCACCATTCTCTCCTTCAATGCGACCATACAAAACCACTTCTGAAAAGTTGGATTTGGAAGAAGCCCTGGTGAATCGGAGGTAGCGAGTTGTGATATTGACGCTGTGCTGTTTCCATTGAAGGTAAGAACCTAAGTCTTCGTTCGTCAATGCAATCCAACTACCAGGCGCACCATATTCGATGCTTACATCGCCTACATCGTGGGTATCAAACAAGAAGATTTCTTCCAATTCATAGCTTTTACCCAAGTCTAAATACACGCTTGCAGGGTATAAATCTGCGCTCCAACCTGGAAACCAAACCGTTTCTGGTTCGCCTCCAAAATCATTGAAGGGGTCGCCTGCAATGTCTTGTTCGTCAATCAATTTATTGGCATCTCCTTCACCTACTTCATTGATTGCTACGGCATTTGTCATTTCTATTTTGCCGAAATACCCATTCTCTCCCAGTGTTTTACCAGTGGCTATATTGGACAAGGGAGAGACATTGAAGGCTTCGTCAATGGCTTTGATGGCAAAGTGGTATTCTGTTCCTTCAATGAGGTTCAGTACGGTCATACTTTGTTTTTTGCCTACATCCGAAGGGGTGACGTTTTGGGCAAAAGACATGGAGCTGTTGAAGTTGTCATTGGTAATGGGAAAAAGGCTGTATCGAACATCGTATTTTTTGGCTGTTCCTTCGTTTGCATCGTCTCCAACGGCTGTCCATTCAAGTGTGGCAGTGGTAGCAGTGGTTTGTTTGACAAGCAAATCGGTAATTTGTGCCGGGCTTTCTTTGTCATCGCTGGCGTCTCCTGTCTCGTTTCCGTACAATAAGATTTCGGAAAGGTTGGAAGCAGTAGATTCACGGGTGATGCGAATGTAGCGGGTGGTAATGTCTGTTTCGTGTTGGTTCCATTGAAGGTAGTTCTCAAGGTTGTCGGTAAACAATGTTTGCCAACTGCCAGGATAACCATATTCAACGGTCAATTCTCCTTTGTTATTGACATCAAATAAGTAGATGTAATTCAATGAAAATTGTTTGCCTAAGTCAATGTAGGCACTTGCAGGGTGAGAAAAAGGACTCCAACCTGGAAACCAAATGGTAGTCGGTACGCCTCCAATTTCATTCAATGGGTCACCTGCAAACTCTTGTTCGTCCACCAACAAACGGGCATCGCCGTTCTCGGTTTCGTTGGTCACCATTGAAGTGTTGAGTTCGATTCTTTCTGCGGTTTGAGCATTTGCAGAAAAAGATAAGAACATTAGTAACAAAACAATGCTCGCTAATTTCAAAGCATATTCGCTGAATAAAGTGTTCAGGATATTGCCTGTGAATGAGCGTGAGCTTGGATTTTGCTTCAACCTGAGACTGCCTACTGCCACTTTTTGCTGCAAAAAGATGGTGTTACCTGTTGGCATTTCTGCGCTGTGAGTAGGTGCAGTGGTTATAAATGGATTTGAAGTAGAAGTAGTGGCAACATTATAATTAAGCCCACCTGTGATGTCCATATTGGGACTGGGATTTGAGAGAAAAATATTTAATTTATGTGTATCTTGATTACGTGATTTCATGGTCACTTATTTTTATGAAATTTGAAAATGGGGAAAAGTGGGCTTTTTGAAATGGGTAACGGTGAACGACTGACGATGGACGGGATTTTTACTTGCTCTATGTAACTTGCGCTCGTTTGCAACGAGTGCAAGAAAGAGTCTGTAGTTTTAAGCAAGTACGAGAAACCGTTAGTCGTCTATCGTTTAGCGTCTGTCGTAAAATGTTAGTAAATGGAAAGTTTCGTCGTCAAAACTTCGGTCTCACCATAGGCAGAGAGCATATAAATGCCTGCTTTGATGCGTCCTAAGTTCTTCAATTGCATGGTATTTACAGTTTCGGGAATGTCTTGACGAAGAATGGTTTTGCCTGTTATGTCCTGCAAAACGAGTTCGTCGAATGAGTGATTTTCAGGTAATTCAACATTGGTGAAGTCAGATGCAGGGTTGGGAAAGGCACTTAACTGACTTGTTATGCCATGATTGATTAGCGCATCATTAATCCCTACTGTTACATCTTCATCGCCTGTACTGATGTTCAAGTCTTTGAGGTAAACCTCACCTTCGTAGTTCAAGCCAGGATTGACATAGAACAACATGTAAGGAATTTTGCCGTCTTGAAGTTCGTCTATAATCGAGCTAAAATCGTAGGTAACGGTCACAAATTTTTCATTGCTCACTACCTTTTCAACTACATCTATATCATCACTTGTAGAGTAGGTGCCGTCGTGCAAATCAACTCGCATGTCAATCTCTGTGGCGGTTTTTACGGTGATGCTCACCAGTAAGTCATCTTGAAGGTCAAGGTCTAAGTCCGATAATTGAAGGGTAAAAGCTTCAAAGGGATTTTTGTCCATACTCACCTTCAAAATATCGCTACTTGCTGCAAAATTGAAGTTGTGGTTGCCATACCAAGCTACAACAGGGCTGTTATCGAGTATGCTGTTGGTTTGCGCTTGTGCTTTTGTACTTGAAAGGATGCTGCCGCCTATCCATATAGGTAGCATCAAGAACATGAGTATCTTGATTGTTCTTAACATGATAAAAAATGTTTTTGGGTGGAGGAATAAACTTGGTAAGAAGTGAATAGATAAGATATTCAGGACTGATTATCAACTGTTCAGTCTCACCAAGTTCTATCAATTTGTAATTCGGGCTTGAAAAACGCTTTCTTTTATCTTCTTGTTTTTGTCTGGGTGTAATTGTCTCAATACGATGTCGAGTACCGAGAAACGGGTGTAAGGTTTCTGTGGATACAAGACATACCTTGTGCATTTTAGGCAATTTCAACTAATAAATGCGTCATTTATGCGTGTATCTTTTTTCATTATACTTCGTTAAAAAGCCTCGCCATAGCGTTGCTATGTCTATGTTTTTTGCCTTGTCTAATAAAAAAATATTTCCGCAAAATTGCCTATTTATTAATTTAAAAATGCCTTACATTCTTCAGTAATCGAAGAAAGCAATGACAAGTTCTGATAAAATAAACGATGTGTATGGATAAAGAAAGGGTGTGAACCAAAACGTCGGATGAAATCAAACGTATGATTTATAAGGCTTTTGAAAACGCTCTGAGATGGATTGGGGTGGATATGTCAAGCCCATCAAGAGGGGATTCAATGCCAGCTAACCCTATAACAATGTGAGGAGAACAAAATTCTCTACGACATTATTATGGCTTATCAACCTACACATAGAATAGGTTTACCAGCATCCAAAAGAATGAAAAGGAAATTAAAAGGAATGTCAAAAATTACTGATTGTCAGTAATCAATGAAATTGGGCTTTTAATTTTTCACCATTCTTAAAAGGCACTATCTGTGGGCTTGAAAATCAGACAGCGCACTGGATGAAAATTAAAATTTCACTGTTGTATTGAGTATGTAGCGATTAGATTAGGTTCATTCGTGGTTAGTGAATGGGTAGATTTTTGACGAATATATTCCAGTGACAAAATAGATGATAAATAAATGGGCTAATAAATACTTATCGATTTTGCCTTGGCTTGATTCACCAAAATCTTAGGGTGTTGGTGGATTGTCACTTCGAGAATGCGTTTGATTAAAAAATCAATGTATTTCGTTTGACGTTCGGTTTAGTGTACGCTATCTATTTAGAAAGTGTTACGATTTTTTCAAAAAAACTTACTTTTTTGTGACAGTATCCGTTGAGTGGTAGTTAAGCTTCGATAAGTGGTTTTAATCCTTCGATAAACGAAAGCGGCTTGAAGGGAACTTAATATATTTTTAGGAGATAGAAACGGAGGCTACCTTAATGCAAACATTATGAGCGTTTTAAAAAGGTAGGAGAGGAGCTTGACGGGAAAATATTGCTCTGTTTTTCTTATTACTTTGTTTTTTAGGTAAAAAAAGTAAAAAATAATGTTGCAGCTATCTAAAAAATACTATATTTGCACCCGATTTTGAAGATACTTATAAAGGCGAGGTAGCTCAGTTGGTTAGAGCGTCGGATTCATAACCCGGAGGTCGAGAGTTCAAATCTCTCTCTCGCCACACAATACATCTACAAACCCTTTGCAGTTAATAACTTGCAAAGGGTTTTTTATTTTGCGGTCAATGCATACACTTTACATCAATTTTTTTGATATTTTTTTTCGTTTCGTAAGTGTAAAACTGGTTGATAGGTTACATTTTTTTTCTAATTGATCAAGTGTCACACAAAAATTCAACAACATTTTACTATTTGACTTTCGAGAATAAACATCTAAAATTTGAACTGTCCAAATACTGTCCTTTGGAAAATGCACTCAAAATTAAGTTTAAATACGTATTTCATCATTCATCCCATAAACCATGTAAAAATAAAGTAAGGGTTAATGTACATGAACAAAGTAATTACAATAATACCTAATAAATACACCATTAAATTCTTCAATAGATAGCCTGCTTTCTGCCTATACCATCATATAAAGATGCTATGACCACGAATCCAAGGTAGGATATATTTACCAACCCTATAGTACCCACCTCATGGTGGAATTGCCGTATTCCGAACTCGACATATCAGGATAATAACCCAATTCATAGATTCTTAGACTAATCGTGATAAACCCAAATAGAATAGATAACCACGGGAGTATAGATATTAAACACACTATTTTTTTCATGCTTTGTCTTGATTGTATTCAAGGGATTGTTGTTGTTTGTTGATAGTAACTTAGGTGTTTACCAACAGCCCTTTATACTCGTTTTCTGGTAAAGCTCAACGACAAGGTTCGGTCAATTCCTTATCTTTGAAGAATTATTTTGAAGTTCAAAATAAGAAGCCCAAAATATGATAACAAGAGTTTATCAACTTTCCATAATTTTTTTGAAAGCACTGACTAATACGTTAACGCAGAAAAATACAAAGAATTGAATGAACGGAGGAAAGGGCAAAAGAAAAGATAGGTTGGCTGAAATTCTAAAATGAGGAATATCAAGACAAATTGTTTTGGAATGATTGCCCAAAGTACAATAGATTGGCAAGGACTTCAAAAGCAAAACAATATCGATTTTGTTACCATGGTTGGGATTAAACAAATGAGGAAATCGCCTTCTTGGAGAAGTGGAGAAAAAAAAGAGCTTTATGTTTAGAGAATATGAATACATTGGTCCGAAGGAAATCCTCAAAAGGGTTGAGGCAAAATTTGAAGGAAAAATCATCGAAACTTCTGAAGAAATACTCGATTGGATTTTAGAAAGTAGCAGTAGCCCAAAGTTTGGGGATTCAATTATTTGTACTTTCATAATAAACTTAGCAGGAGAGCTTGTCATTGCAGATAGGCACTCCGAACATGTACAATGTGCTTTTGGTAAAAATGTGAGAAGCGCAGGGGAAATAGGCTTCCTTGTTGGAAGGAAGAACCAAATAGATATAGATTCTATCACAAACCAATCAACAGGATATTGCCCCTCCTCAGAATCTTGGTATGAAGTTGAAAAAGCACTGAAAAGGATTCGAGGATTAAATGCCCCCGAAGGCTTTGACCCACAGTTTGTCTTCAGTTACTGCCCCAATTGTGAAACAAGACAAATAGTAAAAGATGGGTTTTACTTTTGTCCAAAATGTGAACAACCACTTCTAAGTGAATATGAATTTCAAGCCAAGCGGAAAAGCTTAGAATTCAAGTAGTGAAACCTGTATCAGTTATTGAAAGAACTAAGTGAGAAGTCCAAAATAAGATAGAGGACTTACTACGAAAAGAAATTAAAACAGCAGCCAAATGATAATCGGGTATTTTGATTTTGCAGTAATAGGAATTTTGGTTTTGATAAATATTCTGTTTTGGAGAAAGAAAATCAAATATGATATGGGCTGTTTAGGCGCATTGATTTTCGGGTTGATACTACCAGGTATTTCTCAAAGTATAGAAATTGATAGAGTGGCAAGCGAAAGAGAGATTTTTGACAATTTTACGCTGCTATATACCTACTTCAAATTCCCGATTTACTCGGTAATCGGAGCAATACAAATCACCCTCATTAGAAAAGCCTCCTAAATCAAAACGACAGAGGAGGCTTCTTTTATAATTTCAATAGAGATACATTATTTCATCAACAAAAGTCTGCCCATCACTCGTTCTCCTTCAATATCCACTTCGTAAAAATAAGCGCCATTCTGCAAATCATTTGCTTCCCAATCTAAAGATTGAAGCCCAGTACTTTGTTTGCCTTCAAAAAGCACTTCAATTTCTTCACCCAGGACATTGAAAATCCGCACATTCACCTTTGCAGCCTTCGGCAAATCGTATTCAATAGTCGTCGTGTGTTGAAAAGGATTCGGAAAATGTCTAATCTGATATTTAGCCGTCAAAATTTCGAGGTCTTCAATAGAAGTCATCAACAATTCGGCAGGTGATGGGAGAGGAGTAGAAGTGTAAATATGGAATTCCCCAGGA
>JBGCDY010000543.1:0-6121 GCA_045105835.1 Chitinophagales bacterium | reverse complement strand
TCAGGTGATAAAGTGAATTTTGAAGCAATCACTGTTGTAGATGCTGCTGGAAATAGTTCTACTGCAAATACATACAACTTCTTGCACAGAGATGCTCCTAATGGCGTAAACTACTACCGCTTAGACCAAACTGATTTTGATGGAAGAACAACTTCTTCTACCGTTATCAGCTTAGTACGTGGCGAAGGTGGCTTTGGTATCGTTGAAGTATTACCAGTACCTGCTCGTGACTTCGTAAACCTTACTTTCACTAGTACAGATAATACTGAGGTGACAGGTAGATTGCACGATGTAAGCGGTAAAGTATTGGCGAACTTCAAAGTAAATGCAAAAGGTGGTTTGAATACTATCAAAGTAGATGTAAGCAGATACCCAATTGGTGTGTATCTATTGACCATCAACAATGGTAGCGAACTACTTAGTACGAAGGTTATTAAAGAGTAATAATGACCAGATAATTGAATAAGAAAATGGGTGGTGCTGAAAATCAGCATCACTTGTTTTTGACTGATAAAAAAGAGTCCTCAGAACCTTCATTGGTTTTGAGGACTTTTTTTATTTAGAAATACTATTTTTCAATTGAAGTATAGAGTAAAGACAATACTTTAACGACATTTCTGGTAATTTAAGCTTGGTAGATGTATTGATTTAGTGGATAATAGCGTTAATATTATAATTGTTTATTCAATCTTGCTCAAAATAAAATTTGGACGATATTGACCTGAAAAACAGCAGTTTTTTGAATTAAAAGCAACTGTTTGAATAATCTTTTCGTTGAAAAAAATAGAATCAACACACGTTCATGGATATTGCTTTGAAACTTTACAAACAACAGGCACTTAGTAAAAGTCAAGAACTACTTGCAGGATGTATTCGAGGAGAAAGAATGTACCAAAAGGAATTGTACCATAAGTACTATGGTAGGATGATGGGGGTATGTATGCGATACACCAACAATAGGGAAGAAGCTAAGGATGTGCTGAATGAGGGCTTTATGAAAGTATTCAAAAACTTGGCAAGGTATAAGCCAAATCATTCACTAGAAGCCTGGATTAAGCGCATAATGATCAATACCTCTATTGATCACTATCGCAAGAATAAAAAACTCCGAAACAATGTGGACATAGAATATGCCTCCACAAAACCAGCCGAAGGTAACGTCAATATTATTAGTCAGTTGTCAGCCGAAGAAATTTTGAAGCTGGTTCAACGATTAACTCCCGCCTACCGAACGGTTTTCAGCCTGTATGTAATTGAAGGATACAATCACCGAGAAATTGGTGAGAAATTGGGTGTCAGTGAAGGCACTTCAAAATCTAACTTGGCGAAGGCAAGAGGAAAATTGCGTGCAATGATAGCAAAAGAATTAAAAGAATATTCACGGTGATTTGATAAGTTTTTAGTAAATTTAAGACATTAATTACACGAACGATTCATTGGTAATGAAGGACGAATTAAATCAATACGATCTGATGGAGGAACAGCTTCGAAGAAATCTTCTGAAGTATGAAGCCTCTTTTAATCCAGATGATTGGGCACTAATGGAAGAAAAATTGGATAAGGCAGGATCGTCTTATTTTACATTTATACACCACCCTTATTTCAGATTAGCAGCAGCGGCACTTTTTTTACTAACCTCTTTATACGGAATAGAAGCATGGATAAAACCTTATTTTTCTCCTTCTACTGACAGCGGTATTTATACAAGTGCACCTTCAATAGAAGACATTGAAGGGAATGTAAAAGAATTAGATATTGTAAATGGCCTTACCAAAACAGAAGGTCATTTTTCAGTAAACGAAGAGCTGGAAAGGACTACTAATCAGTTTATAGAAGAAAGCAGACAAGCTACAAAGCCCTCAGAGCCAACTAATTTGTTGGTCAATAACAGGGGGCAAAATAATGTTTTTCACAACAGTGGTAGAGCATACATAGACGAAGAAAGAGAACAAGATTTATTCGTTTATGACAACAACTCTGTTTGGACTCAAGCAAATAGCTACGACAATACAAGCAATCAAGGTAATAATTATGTTGTTGCAAGAGCAAGCAATACACAAAGACAAGTATTGAATTTGCCAACAGCCCTTCCTTTCAATACATTGCCTTTTGTGGTCGATATAACCACACGAGGCAAACGTAAAATACCTGGTAAAAGAACCGTTACTACTAAAATAACACGTTCCTTGGTCAAAGTACCCGAAAATAACAAAGGGCGTATTAGTGTAGGTTTATACGGTTCCGCAGACGTGAATTTCTTGGATTTGAGCAATTCAGGACAGGGCGGAAATTCCGCAGGAATAGAAGTGAAAATCAAACCCAAAAAAGGAGGAAAATTTGCCTTTGTCACAGGAGTAGGGTATTCATACAAGAAATTTCAAACCTCAAATGTACCCAACAACCCCTTGATGAGTTTTGTTGATGCCACGAATTTTGTATCTGATGAGATCAAAACAGCAACAAATACTTTTGTTTCCGAAATGGAAGTCATAGAAATCCCCTTGTTGGTACAATACAATTTGGGCAAAGAATCAAAAAAAGTACAACCTTATGTAGAAGCTGGTGTGACTACTTATGTGCCCATAAACCAGTATTACACCTATGAATCAAAAAGTACTTGGGACCAGCAGTATTCTGCAGCTGCTACTCCTGCGCACGGGAATGAAAGTGCAGCAGGGTATGTATCTGAAGCAAGTGTTGGGTTGGAGATTCGTGGAGAACACAGAAACATATCGAACAAACCTTACTTAGGGATTGTCAATACACATGCAGGCGTAAACGTACAGCTTTCAAACCGATTGAATATGCACATTGAAGGACAGGTGAAAACTAGTATAGTCAAACACAAAATAGACCGTTCTATTACTGAAAGAGAACTCAATATTGGGTTGACCGAAGACACTGACTTCAATAATAGAAGAGGATTACATACACTTGGTTTGCAGCTTGGAGTGAGCTGTACCTTGTAGTCACAAACGGAAAACACCTTTTCATGCAGCTTTTTTACGCACCCCAAATTACCCGAAACAATTTTGTATTAGACGAAGTAGAGTCCAGACATTGCATACAAGTCTTGCGGCATTCTATTGGAGACACACTTCAAATAGTAGATGGAGTAGGAGGGATGTACAAGGCGGTTATCACCAATCCACATCCCAAAAAATGTGCTTTTAGCATAGAAGAAACCCTTTCGTATCCAACCAAACCTTTTCAAATCCACATTGCGATAGCTCCCACCAAAAATATCAATCGCTTTGAATGGTTTTTGGAAAAAACAACCGAAATCGGAATTACACAAATCACGCCTCTGCTAACCCAACGCTCAGAGCGGAAAAGACTGAGAACGGATCGACTGCAAAAGATACTCATAACGGCAATGAAGCAATCCGTCAAAGCACATTTGCCACAGCTAAATGATTTAACTCCCTTCAAAAAATTTATCAGCGAAAAAGCCAACAATCTCTTACCTTCAATCAATACTGCTGAGAACTCCTCCAAAGAACTCTTCAAAGGAATCGCTTACCTCAACGACAATAACCTTCCCCTTTCCAAAGTTTATACAAAAGGCAGAAATGCTTTGATTTTAATTGGTCCAGAGGGTGATTTTAGCCCCGAAGAAACTAACTTTGCATTGCAGCATGGTTTTGAAGGAGTAGGTTTGGGAGACAGCCGCCTAAGAACCGAGACTGCGGGGATTGTAGCATGTCACACCATTCATTTG
Source organism: Chitinophagales bacterium (assembly GCA_045105835.1). Classification (GTDB taxonomy): domain Bacteria; phylum Bacteroidota; class Bacteroidia; order Chitinophagales; family UBA2359; genus JAUHXA01. The sequence continues at coordinate 2,400 of JBGCDY010000543.1, read as the reverse complement.
GTCAATTAGTTAGACGAAATTCTCAAGTTAGGGAGGTATTTTTTCTTTTAGGAAGGCAAAAATTTTTAGCATAGCAGGGCTATGGTCAAAATTTTTAACGCATCTAAAAGGAAAAAGAACGAGTAAAATGCGTAGATTATTATTTGCTAAATCCCTAATTGCCATTTTTTTTAATTCTAAATCAAAGAATTATTGGAATTGTGCTTTGGCTTTATTTGGACTCACTTACAAGGAGTGTGTAATAATTTTGTCGTTTATAACGATTCTCTCTCGAATAACAAAAACCTCAATTTGATGAAAAAGATAATAATTTTAAGCTTGTTAATGAGTGTATCCTTGATTTCACTGCAAGCCCAAAGCAGTAAGGGAGGAACCATTTCAATAGGCTTATTGAAGTACAATGGGGGAGGAGATTGGTATTCCAACCCAACATCACTTCCCAATTTGATTAAATACTGCAATGAAAAATTGCAGATGGACATCATAGAAGACCCCATTACCATTGAAGTAGGTAGCCCCGAAATTTTCAATATTCCCTTCCTACACATGACAGGGCATGGAAATGTAGTATTTTCGGACGATGAAGCAGAAAATCTGCGAACCTATCTTGAAGCAGGTGGTTTCTTGCACATTGACGACAATTATGGCATGGATCCTTTTGTACGCCCTGCTATGAAAAAAGTATTTCCTGAATTGGAGTTTGTAGAAATTCCTTTTTCACATATGGTTTACAAAGCCCCTTATCGCTTCAATAATGGAATCCCTAAGATTCACGAACACGACAACAAAAATCCTCAGGCATTTGGATTGTTCTTCAAAGGGCGTATGATTTGTTACTATACTTTTGAAGTGGATTTGGGAGATGGTTGGGAAGATCCTGCCGTACATAATGACCCACCCGAAGTACGTACAAAAGCTTTGCAGATGGGAGCAAATTTGGTTCAATTTGCTTTTACACAGTGAGTTGACAAAAAAATCCTCAGTGTTACCCCTAACACTGAGGACAAGACTCAACCTTAAATTATTCCCTAAATATTTGTCTGTTGTATTATAATTCTCAACCCTGTTTTGTTTTATTCGCAAGGTTTGAAGTATATACGGTGCTAAATCCTCTTTGGATTTTTTAAAAGCGAAAAAAACAAAATAAAAACCAAATAATATTGTGTAAAGCGAGATGTTATAAAGTAGAAGGACAGACAAAGGCAGTGATAGGGAAAGAGGTTTTTTGAATCGCCATAAAACCTCCATCAATATCTATGATCTGTTCAAAGCCCCTTGCCTTCAATATGGAAGCAGCAATCATCGAACGGTAACCGCTTCTGCAATGCACATAATATTTGTTGTTCCTGTTCACTTCCTCCATGATTTCATTTATGTAATCCAAAGGAAAATTTTGTGCATTTTCGGCATGTTCTGCGCTGTATTCAGTAGGTTTGCGGACATCCAAAATGACACCAGAATCATTATTGGATAAGTTGTTTCCCATTGAAGTCGCAGAGATAGATTCAATCAAGTCTACTTCTTTGCCTGCCTGTTGCCAAGCCTCAAAACCTCCTTCCAAATAGCCCAAACAATTGTCGTAGCCTACTCTCGCCAACCTTGTGACAGCTTCTTCTGCTTTTCCCTCATCTGCTACCAATAAAATTGGTTGTTTGACATCCGTAATCAAAGTACCCACCCAAGGCGCGAAACTTCCTCCCAGACCAATAAAAATAGACTTCGGAATAAAGCCCTTGTGAAAAACACTTTGATGTCGAGTATCAATCACCAATGCGTCTGTATGTTCTACTGTTTGTTCAAAATCTTCAGGTGACAATGCCACCAAACCACGATTCATGACTAGATCCAAGCTCTCATAGCCCGTTTTGTTAATCATCGCATTTTTGGCAAAATATTGAGGGGCAGGTAAAATGCCTGTTGTCACCTCTTCAATAAATTCCTCTTTGGTCATATTGGCCCGCAAAGCATAATTAACTTCTTTTTGGTGACCCAAAGTATCAAACGTTTCCTTACTCATATTTTTACCGCAAGCAGAACCTGCGCCATGAGCGGGATAAACGATTACCTCATCCTCCAATTGCATGATTTTGTTTCGCAAACTATCATAGAGCATTCCCGCCAAATCTTTTTTACTCAATCCGTTTTTAATCGCCAAATCAGGTCGCCCCACATCGCCTATAAAAAGGGTATCTCCCGTAAAAATTGCATGGTTTTTACCATCCGCATCCTTCAATAAATAAGTACTGCTCTCCAACGTATGACCTGGCGTATGAAAAACCTTAATCGTCAAATCACCCAAACGAAACTCCTCTCCGTCCTTTGCATTGTGGACTTTATAGCTCGTATTGGCATTGGGTCCATAAATAATGGTAGCTCCTGTCTTTTGTGCCAAATCAACAT
>JBGCDY010000542.1:0-1974 GCA_045105835.1 Chitinophagales bacterium | reverse complement strand
TATATTGAGACTATTCAATTTTAGTTCTTTAACACGACAGCCGTTTCTTAAATGTTTACACATTCGCTTCAAAAATGTGCAAACAATGTGCAAACATTTGAGGTTTTTGGACTCAAAATCTTCATTTTCGAGCATATACCGCATAAAAAAAGCCAATAACCTAATTTATAAGTTATTGACTTTCAGTAAAAGTTGTCGGGATGAGAAGATTCGAACTTCCGACCCCACGTCCCCCAGACGTGTACTCTAAACCTGGCTGAGCTACATCCCGAACAAATAATGCCCATTTTTTGTCAAATGGGCTGCAAAGTTAGTGAATAGAAATAAACCAAGCAATATTTTTTTTGTTTAGTTCACAGAAATCATCAAAATCATTTTTTTACCGATAAAGTCGGCTAAACAACACTACATTTACGCAAGTTTTGACTTATTTTGTGCGATATTTAAGCCTTGTAGAAAATAAAAATTAATACTTGGTTTTTAACTTATTGCTTTTTGTGTAAGCACTTGATAAATAGGTATTTTTGAAGGTACTTCCTTATATTTGAAGCGATAAACCAAAAAATAAGTATTTGCAAGTTTTAACAACAACATAGATATTCGACCCAATTATTGGTCTTCGCATTTAGACAACTATGTCAAATAAGCATTTTTCTATCAAACTAAAAGACTATTCAAATTAAAATAAATTTTATACGTATGAAAAGATTAATATTCTCTATTTCTACTTTTTGTCTACTTGCCGCACTGGCTGGTGGGTATATCTATATGCAGGAGGGAGCAGACAATCCCCTTGTTGCAGCACATACTCAAGACAACCCTCATGTCAAGAAAGTCCTTGACAGAGCACAGTCTTATATTGGAGCACATGAGTACCTATTGACGAAAAAAGCAAACCCTGCTACTGGTCGCGTAGATGTAGCAGATGTACTCAATGCACGACAGAATGCAGATAAGCTTTCTGAAAGTAGAGTAGAAAAATCAGGTAATATCAACTGGGAATTTTTGGGACCTAACAATGTAGGTGGTCGTACCCGTGCGATTATGATTGACAAAGACAATACTGACAGAATGATTGTTGGTGGTGTTGCAGGCGGGCTTTTTGTTTCTACCAATGGCGGTTTGAGCTGGGAAGGTCACCCTCAAAACACTTCATTTTCTAGTCTCGCAGTTTCTGCAATCAACCAAGCTGCTAATGGCCACATTTATGTTGGTACAGGTGAGTACATTGATTCTGGAATCGACTTTGGAAATGGCAAATCAGGTGGTTCAAAGATACCAGGTAATGGTGTCTACAAATCAACAGATGGAGGAGCAACTTTCCAATTATTGGAATCTACGATTCCTAGCATTAGCAATGGTAGCCAAACTGCAGATGACTGGTTAGCAGTACAAGACATCGAAACAAGTCCTATCAATCCAAACACTGTATATGCTTCAACAACCAAAGGTCTTCAAATTAGTCAAGATGGCGGTATGACTTGGGCAAAGGCAAGTGGGATTCCAGCAAATACTATTGCTTATGATGTTGCGATTGCTTCTGATGGTACCGTTCATGCTGTAGCAGAAAGCAAATACTACCGAGCAGACGATGGTTTGAACTTTTCAGATGAATTTACGGGTAACACTCCTGGTAAATTTGAAATTTCTTCTCGAAACAAAGTATTGGCAATGTCTCCTAGTGACAACGATTACCTTTACATCGTTACGATAACGAGTGGTGGGTGTCTAAGAAAAGTATGGCAATCCAAAAACGGTGGTACTACATGGGTAATTATTGGTGAAGGAAGCGGTGTTTTCTTTGACCCTATGAGCCAAAATGGTGGTGGAAGCTGCCAAGGTTGGTATGACCTATGTGTGGAAGTAGATCCAGCTAACAAAGAACGCATCGTTGTAGGTGGTATCACTTTATGGTCTTGGTCAGCTCGTGATAGTTGGAATCAGTTGGATGGCGGAAACTTCAATTCTCCATAC
>JBGCDY010000541.1:0-5434 GCA_045105835.1 Chitinophagales bacterium | reverse complement strand
TTATACTATCAATGATGGCACAAGTGATGTAGGTAGTTTTGCAGAAGCGACAGAGGAATGTATCTCCAACCTTGCAGTAGGTGACTATACCTTCACCATTACAGATGCAAGTAATTGCAGCACTACCAAGTCTTTTACCATTGCAGCCAGCGCAGGCAGTATTGAAGTAGATAGAAACTTAGTCCCAGCCACACAAGGCAATAGTGATGGAGAAGTTTGTTTGACTATTTCGGGTGGAACTGCTCCTTACAGTGTACGTGAAGATGATGCTGTTTTTCCAATAGAATTTTTAGAAGCAACGGAGACCTGTATTGACGGACTTTCTGCCCGTGATTACACATTCACCATTACAGATGCAGATGGATGCTCCACAACTTTGAGTTTCACCATTGAAGAAGCCATCATTCCTGACAATATCAGCGTGGAAGTAAACTCTACCACAGATGCCTCTTGTACCGATGGAGATGGCGCATTTTGCGTAAGCGTTTCGAGTGGAACTGCTCCTTACACATTGACTGATGGAGACTTTAGCATCACAGGTGTTGCGGAAGCCACCGAAACTTGTACAGACAATCTAACAGCAGGCACTTATAATTTTACCGTTTCGGATAGTAATGGCAACACTGCATCTCAAACATTGACTGTCACCATCTCACAAGAAAACAACAATACCAGTGTGAGTTCAACGACTACTGGAGAATCTTGTGCGGGCAATGATGGCGAAATCTGTTTGACGATTTCGGGTGGAACTGCTCCTTATAGCGTCAGTGATGGCACAACAGACTTTGGCAGTTTTGAAGAAAGTACAGAAAGATGTGTCTCAAATTTACCTTCAAAAATTTATGCACTTACTATCACAGATGCCAATTCTTGTGTTACCACAGAAAGCGTCGTTTTAGGCTTACAAAGCAATGACATTGCAGTAACCCCCGAATCAACAGATGCTTCTTGTGGAAATAGTGATGGCGAAATTTGCCTCACCATTTCGGGTGGTACTGCACCTTACAGTGTCAGCGATGCCAGCAATAACTATGGCAGTTTTGAAGAGGCTACTGAAGGCTGTATCCCAGGATTGGGTGAAGGCACTTACGATTTAAACATAACGGATGCAAGTGGTTGTGCGGCAACAGAAAGCCTGACCATCAATGCTTCAGAAGACAACAACAATATAAGCATCACTGCAAATCCTACTTCGGGATGCAGCGACAATTCTGGACAAATTTGCTTGACCATTGCAGGTGGAACGGCTCCTTACAGCGTAAGCGATGGCAGTGTTGATTATGGCGATTTGTCAGAAGACACTGAGCAGTGTTTCAGCAGTTTGGCAACAGGTACTTACAATTTCAGCATCGTGGATGCCAATGGTTGTACTGCCAGTGAGTCCACAACGATTAGCCAAGATGCGGCAAGCAATATTGTCATTACTGCCAGTAGTACAAGTTCTTGTGCAGGCGCACAAACTTGTGTGAACATTGCAGGTGGAAATGCTCCTTACCAACTCAAAGTAGGTAATCAATCTTTTGGTCCTTTTGACGAAGATACGGAAAGCTGTTTTTCCGCTCTGGCAAATGGATTCTACAATTTCATTGTGACCGACAATACGGGTTGCAGCAAAACCAAAACCGTTCTTATCAATAACCTTACAGACGGTGGTGGCAATACTATCAATGTAGTGGCAAACAATCAAGATGCTACTTGCAATAGTTCAGATGGGCAGGTTTGTTTGACGATTTCGGGTGGTGTTGCGCCTTACAGCGTCAGCGAAGGAGATGCAGTTTATCCAGTAGAATTTTTGGAAGCTACCGAAAACTGTATTGACGGTTTTTCTGCCACTAGCCTCACGCTAACGATTACTGACAGCGAAGGATGTAGCACAAACGAATCGATTACAGTAGGTACTTCAACAGGCAATATTTCGGCAACAGTTGATACCAAGCCAGCAAGTTGTGAGGACAACGATGGTGAAATCTGCTTAACAATTTCAGGCGGAACTGCTCCTTATACCGTAACAGACAACAACAATAACGTATATACTGATTTTGAAAATGCTACTGAAAAATGTACAGCTAATTTTGCATCTGGTAACTATGTCTTGAACATCGTTGATGCAAATGGCTGTACTTTTACAAGCAATGCAAGTGTATCTATCGCAACTGATTGTGGCGGTACACCTCCAATTGCTACAAATGACAACTTCAACATCAATGGAAACGGAGAAAGCTGCTTCAATGTATTCAACAATGATACTGAAACAGATGCGGATGCTTTGAGTCTTCAATCTTTTACCCAACCTGATTCGGGGCTTCTTTTAGAAGGTACTGCAAATGGAGAATTGTGCTATACTCCTCCTGCTGATTTTAATGGTGAAGTGAGTTTTACTTATACCGTTTGTGACGACGATGGTTGTGTAGATGCAACTGTTTTTCTAAACGTTTCACAAAAGGACTGTGAAAATGCAACATTGCTTTGTACTGCTCCATTGACTCCACTTGACATTTGTGTTGAGTTCTGTGACTTGGATGGCGTGACGAGTATTGATGCCGTTCACACTTTATTTGAATGTGGAATTACAACAGACGCACTTTGCCTTGAATATATTCCTTTGCCTGGTTTCATTGACATGACCCAAACATTGGAAATCATCGGCTGCAATGATGCAGGCGTTTGTGATACTATTTTTATGGATGTTTATGTAGGCGACTGCTCTACACTCAATGGACCTCCTGTGGCTGTAAATGATTCGGCTGATTCCGATGGCAGCCCAACAAGCATCAATGTACTTCAAAATGATTCTGACCCTGATGGCGATATCTTCAGCATCACCGAATTTACACAACCTCCCAATGGTACGGTTGCTCAAGTAGGTGACGAGTTGGTTTATACACCAGACCCTGGATTTGAAGGAACAGATACTTTTACTTATACAATTTGTGACGACAGTGGTGCATGTGATACGGCAATAGTGACCGTAAACGTGGAAAACCCTTGCAACAACCCATCTAACTTGTGTACAGGACTGATGGAAGCTATCGAGATTTGTGTAGAGTTTTGTGAATTGGAGGGCATTGACGAGATTGAAGATGTACTCACTTTATTTGATTGTGGAATTGCAACAGATGGACTTTGTGTGACTTATACCCCACTTCCTGGTTTTATTGACATGACCGAAAATTTACAAATCATTGGTTGTAATGACTTGGGTGTTTGTGATACCGTTTTTGTAGATGTCTATGTGGGTGACTGCACAGGCAATCAAGCTCCTATTGCAGTAGATGACAATGTTGATTCTGATGGAACTCCTACTACAATCAATGTTTTACTGAACGATTCTGACCCAGAGGGCGATACTTTCAACATTACCGAATTTACCCAACCTACAAATGGTACGGTGACACAAGTAGGGAATGATCTGGTCTATACGCCAAATGATGGTTTTGAAGGAAACGATACTTTTACTTATACAATTTGTGATGATGCGGGAGGATGTGATACGGCAACAGTAACTGTCAATGTAGATACTTGTACGAATCCAACAAATTTGTGTACAGCTCCATTAACGCCACTTGACATCTGTGTGAACTTTTGTGATGTGGAAGGAATCACTGAAATCAATGAAGTACATACTTTGTTTGAATGCGGAATCGTAACCGATGGACTTTGCTTGAATTACACGCCATTACCTGGTTTTGTGGATATGACGCAAGAACTGGAAATCATTGGCTGCAATGATGCTGGTGTTTGTGATACAGTCTTTGTCTCTATTTTTGTGGGAGATTGTGATGCTCTAAATCTTCCTCCTGTGGCAAACGATGATTTTGCAGTGACTCCAGAAAACACCCCCATTGCAATCGGCGTGTTTACAAACGATAGTGATCCAAATGGTGATCCTTTCAGCATCACCGATTTCACCCAACCTACAAATGGTACGGTGACAATTGATGGCGATGCCTTGGTGTATACACCAAATGATGGTTTCTCAGGAAACGATACTTTTACTTATACCATCTGTGATGATGAGGGCGAATGTGATACTGCAACAGTAACCGTTCAGGTGAATGATATAGACAACAACTTGGCTCCTATTGCAGTAAATGACAGCAGCGAAACAAGTGAAAATGTGCCTGTAACGATAAACGTGGTTGCGAATGACAGTGACCCAAACAGTGATCCTTTCTCAATTGTAGGTTTCACTCAACCTGCAAATGGTACGGTGACGTTGGTAAATGGTCAATTGGTGTATACGCCAAATGATGGTTTTGCGGGAGAAGATACTTTCAGCTATCAAATTTGTGATGGTGCAGGTTTGTGTGATGAAGCAATAGTGACAGTGACAGTAACAGATGATTGCAGTGAGTTCGGACAATTTGCTTGTGCAGAGCCATTGCAGGTGATTGAGATTTGTCCTGTTTTCTGTGACTTACCTGACGAAGATTTACACATCATTTCTGCAGAATCTACTTTCGAGTGTGGTACCAACATTCCTGCAAATTCTCTTTGTTTTGAATATACGCCGCTTCCTGGGTTCAACCTTACAGATTCTATTGAAGTCATTGCTTGTACGGCAGACAGCTTGCTTTGTGATACAGTGATTTTCTATGTATTCTCTGGTTGTTCTGATCCAATTGCTATTGACGATACCGCTACTACTCCTAATGACCAAGTAGCCAATATTGATGTCTTGGCAAATGATTGGGGAGTCGCTTGTATTGAAGAATTGGAATTAACAATTGTAGACAATCCTGACAATGGAATCGCAATGGTCAATCAAAACAATGAAGTAGTTTATACACCTAATCCTAATTTTGAAGGGACAGATGTACTTCAATATTCACTCTGTGATTTGTGTGACGAGGATAAGTGCGACATTGCGACAGTGACAATTACGGTCACACCTGGCAATGGCAACAATCCAATTGTGATTGCAGAACCCGATGTAGTTCAAACGCCTTTCAACATTTCAATCAACATTGATGTACTCGCAAATGATACGGGCGAAGGTTTGGTGATTTCCAATATTACTCCAGCAGGGAATGGCACAGTAGCGATTCACCCTGATGGGAACAGCATTATTTACGAACCCAATGCAGGTTTCTCTGGTACAGACTATTTCTTCTATACCATTTGTGATCCAACAGGGCTTGTTTGTGATACGACCATTGTTTCAGTGACAGTATTGCCTGAAAATGATCCAAACAAACCGCCAACAGCAAACAATGATACAGCTACAACGCCTATCAATACATCTGTCTCTATTCCAGTTTTGGCGAATGACAGCGATCCTGAAAATGCACTTTTGACCCTTATCTCGATTACCCAAGAACCTGAAAATGGTACGGTAGCCATCGTTGATGACCAAATTGTATACACTCCAAATCCTGGTTTTGAAGGTGTAGATGAGTTTATCTATGTGGTTTGTGACCCAGGTGGACTGTGT
>JBGCDY010000540.1:0-6904 GCA_045105835.1 Chitinophagales bacterium | reverse complement strand
GATGATATTGAAGTGTATCGGGTGGCTTATGAGAGGTGGAGGGGGTGTTTGGAGAAGGTGAAGTGAATTCCCTCTTGACCTATTCAGGCGTGAAGAACACCAAAGAAGCGTACAAAATGTTGATGGGTTTGGTGCTATTTTAACTCAATTGAATTGCAAAAGGATTGTTTTGTAATAGTAGTGTTGAAAAACCAAATTTGCAGCGTTCCAATGAGGACTACTGCAAATTTGAACAAGATTATTGAAGTGCTTCTCGAAAAAGTCAATGTGCATTTATTTTTTTGACTACTTTTTCGATGCTAAGCCCCCGAACGATGATGGAGAAAGCCACAACGACATAGGTCATCAAGAGGAGTGCTTCTCGGATGTCACTTTCGGGAAGAGACAGTGCCAAGCCAATAGAAATACCGCCTCTTAAGCCTGCCCATGTCAGAATATTGAGTGCCTTGCGGTCGGCACGGTGTTTTTTAGGCAGTAGAAAATTCGCCAAGAATAAAGAAATGTACCTTGCCACCAACACAATTATGATTGCAGCAATACCGACCAATAGGTAGTTGATTTCAAATTTCAAAGCAATGACTTCAATCCCAATTAAAACAAAGAGAATGGAGTTCAATATCTCGTCAATTACCTTCCAAAATACAGACATATGCTCCTTTTGAAGCTCACAAGCAGTTGCTTGGTGTAAGCCATTTCCTATCCACAAACCTGCAACAACCATCGCCAAGGCTCCTGAAACGTGAAGCATGGATGCAAAGCTATATCCAGCCATCACAATGGCGAGAGAAACGTGAACGGCTACAATGGGTTCTTTCCTTAGGTTCGAAATCAACTTGTTGCCCAAGTAGCCCAAAAAGAAGCCCAAAAGCAAACCTCCGCCTACTTCTTTGCCGAATTCTGATAGAATGTGTGTAAGGCTCACCTCCAAGTTCACCATGGTCGCAAAGGATAGAAGCGATAAAAAGACAACAATTCCTACTCCATCATTGAAGAGGGATTCACCCACTATCTTTATCTCCAGGTCTTTGGATGTGCCCGCTTTCTTCAACAGTGCCAATACGGCAATGGGGTCAGTTGGAGAAATGAGTGAGCCAAATACGAGACAATACAGGTAGCTGATTTGTAAGCCAATGGCAAAGGTGAGCGCATAAAGCAATGTTCCGACGATGAAGGTAGAAATCAACACTCCCAAAGTAGCGTATACAAGAACAGGATATTTTTCCTCCAATAAATCCTTGATGTTAACATGGATCGAGCCTGCAAACAATAAAAAGCCCAATAAAAACTCAAATAACAAGGTTCTGAAGTCCAAACTTTGGATGACTTGACACAAATTGAAGAAAGCATCGTTGGCAAAGAAGGAGAGGATGCCTAAAATAGCTGCGGCAATAATCGCCAATATCATGATACCAATGGTGTCTGGTAGCTTTAGGATTTTTTTGTTCAATAAACTTAAGGTGGCAGCAAGTGCGGTAATTCCTATGAACGTTTGAAACATGTGTTTGATTTAAAGATGTTGTCTAAAACCGTGAAATGAGAACAGAGTAATCTATTCCTTTGAAAATTAGATGGCTATTTTGCTAATGATTGTTTTTTTGTAACATCAGACGCTCATAGGTTTTGCGTCTGCATGGTGAAAATACTTTTAAAACATGTGGTGATAATTGAAGGCTTGAATATTTGTTCATGTCTTTAAAACAACCTCAAAACCTTTCCTCTCACCAATGGATTCCAACCTATTTTCAAAGCTCTTCGAATGGTTACTGCTACTAATTTGGGCGTAATCATAGGTTCTTCATTGTTGCCGATTTCAATTGTGAAATTGCCATTCTCAATTATAACCTCTTTATCTGTTGAAACAGATACCTCTAATTTTCTTCCTTTTCCCGAAACATGTTGTACCGCTAATACCATAGTACCATTGTGATTAGAAGGACTCCATCTATATGTTATGTCATCTACTACAATTTTTCGAGATTTCCGTTTTGAGAATGCCATAGTTTGTGTTTTGTTATAAGAACTATTTGATTCTGATTTTCCTTTATTCAGAGATGAATGTTCGGTTGAGTGCTGTGAAGATAGTCGTAAAGCATCACGAAAATATCACATCCACATAAAAAACGTGAAAAATAAAGGGATCGCTATAGTGTTGTTTGTGTAAAAAAGCTTAGAAATCAATATATTTGAAGCACTCATCTGATAGACTGAATAAACTAAAAATACATGACCAACTCAATTCTTCTACTTCACGGCGCATTGGGCAGCAAAAACCAACTGCAAAACCTCAAAAATGCACTCTCCAAAGACTTCAATGTGTATGACCTAAATTTTGAAGGGCATGGAGGTAGGACTTCCAATAGAGATTTTAGGATGGACACATTTGCCGAAAATATTTTGCAGTGCGTACAAGAAAACAAATTGTCCAAAGTATCCATTTTTGGTTACAGTATGGGAGGCTATGCGGCATTGGCTTTTGCCAAAAAACATCCTGTCTTGGTGGAAAGAATCATCACTTTGGGAACAAAGTTTGCTTGGACAGAAACGTTTGCCAAGCAAGAGGTGAGAAAGTTGAATCCCGATAAAATTGAAGAGAAGGTTCCTGCTTTTGCCCAAAAACTGGAGGCTATTCATTCGCCCAGTGATTGGAAAGAAGTGGTGTCTAAAACGGCAGGAATGATGGAAGGATTGGGAGGAAGTGAGAAGTTGAGCAAAGAGGATTTTCAACAAATTGAGCATCCCACTTTGATTACAAGAGGTTCGCTCGATAGGATGGTAACGCTGACTGAATCTGAGGAAATTGCAGGTTTGTTGCCCAATGCTACCTTTCAAACCCTTGAAGATTTTCCCCATTTGATTGAAAAGGTGGATGCTGAAAAATTGGCGGTAATTGTGAAGGGATTTTTTGAAGTGTAAGCGATAGACTCAACATGAATGAAATAGAATACCTGACACTCACCGATTTGCCCCAGCCAATTCCATTTCTCCTGCAAAACCACAAGACTCCTCTTATCCTCCAAAAACATCTCTTAATCGTTCATTCTACTGCCAAAATCCTCCTACAAAAACTCAAAAAGAATTGGCAAACCCTTATCATAGATGAAGAAGCTATTCTGTTTGGTGCAGCAAGTCATGATATAGGCAAAGCTATTGAAGTCAGTGAACTATATGAAAGCGGCAAAAAACATGAGGAAGTGGGTTATCAATTGTTGGTGGCAAATGAGATTTCTCATGGATTGGCTCGTTTTGCGAGAACACATGGAAACTGGCAAGCGGAATCTTTAGAATTGGAAGATTTGTTGGTGGCTTTGGCGGACAAGATTTGGAAGGGAAAACGTGTGGAGAAATTGGAGGAAAGGGTTTGTCGGAAATTGGCGGCTGTTATTGAAGTGGATTATTGGACTGTTTTTCTACAACTGGATTCGATTTTGATGGAAATGACATTGGTAGCGGATGACAGATTGACTTGGCAAGAAAGCTGATGTTTGGATACTATAATCTTGATGTAAAAACAAAAAATCCGTTTTAGTAACGGCAAAAAAACAACTTGAACATTTCTTGGTTAACATCCCCCTTACCCCTTCAAAGGGGGAATTAAGGTGTCCAAGTTATTTTTTTCTTGTTACTTAGTTGGCCTAAGAAGCTTACTAAAACGGATTTTTTCAAGACGGATTGGGTCTTTCTTTTATGCTTTACTCATACTCATTGTGACAGAAAAATTTAATTTTTTCAACTGCGAGTTCAAAGCCCAATTCATTGCTTTTCTCCAAGTCCATACAGGCTTTGTCGTCCTCATGGATAATGAAATAAGCAACAGCTCGGTTGTGGTAGGCTTCTGCCAATCCATCATTTAATAGGATTGCTTTGCTGAAATCTTTTATAGATTGTTCGTATCTACCAAAAAGCAAGTACAAGTTAGCCCTGTTTTTGTACACCTCAGCATTATCAGGGGTATTCTTAACCACCTTATTCAAGTCATTCAAGGCACCATTGTAATCCCCCAAAAATTTGAGGGTAAGCCCTCTATTCAAATAGGCTTCCATGTATTCCTTACCCTTCAAATCAATGATTTTGTCATAATCTTTCAAAGCATCTGTTGGGTTTTCGAGTGCATTTGATACGAGTGCACGCTCAAAATAGGCTTTTGTCAAATCACTACGCAACTCAATAGCTCTGTCCATGGATTGTTTGGCTTTTTGATACTCCTTTTTTCCTTTCAAGGCGATACCTAAATTGTACCAAGCAATGGCAAAATCGGGTTCGTTCAAAACAACACGATTCAAAATAGTTACAGCTTCTTCATAGCGTTGTTGTTTGGTAAACACAACTCCCTTTAAATCCAAAGCAATAGGTGAATCGGGAACTCTGCTGAGTATGGAGTCCAACAAAACGATGGCGGTATCTAATTCTTCCTCTTCGATGTTTCGGATAGCATCATTTAGAAGATTGTAGGTCGTGTTGTTTTCTTCCTCTTTGACTTCTATGTAATGGAATGAGGTGTAATAGTAGTTCATTCGCTGTGCAAAACTCAGTTTTTGCATGTATTTGTTTGGCATGCTATGCAGTACATTCAGTCGGTTTTTCAATCCATTGAAGCCATACAAATCGGCTGCATAAGGATTGATTTTATTTGCCTGTCGTAAGTGTTCGACTGCTTCTGTGTTGAATCCCATCATTTGCTTAAATTTTGCTGCTCTGAGCAAAACTTTTGGAGACTCAGGAGATTGAGCTACATCATTATTGAGTCGAGTCAAAGCATCCTCAAGGTCATACTGTAAGTAGCCCTCTACATCTCTCGGTTGTATGGTTTGTGCATCTGACTGGAAAGAAAAAAATGCAAAAAATAGAATCCAAAAAAGTTTATTACTCACGCTGCGGTTAATCATAGTTATTGGATTTTAAGTGTGAATGTTTACATTTCAGTATCAGTTCAAAGAGCCAGTATAACAGATGAATTTCTTAAAGGTTCACGTCAACTCAAAACTATTTTGCAGGTTTAATTTAGGCGGTGTATTTTCCTCTCACTCTTCAAAGAAATATTTTTCTGCAGGCAACTTTTCTATTGAAGTGAGTTAATAAAAAGGCCAATAGGGTAGGGGTATCACATTTAGATCAACCTTCGTTTAGCTAATAAATCTCCTTCAAGGTGATTTTCCTCCCATTGAAGTCTATTTCTTCCCCTACTTTCTTTCTCCGCAATTTTTTGGCAATGGGAGAATCTTGTGAAATACAGTAATAAATTTTGTCTTCAAGTACGACTTTACCAATTCCAATGGCTAAAAAATAGTTGGCTTGATTGGTGACAACAAGGCTTCCTTTTTGAGCAGTATGGAAGGCGGAGGCATAATCAATACTTGACAAAAACTTCTTGGTCTGCAATGCGCTTGCAAATTGTGCTTTGGTGTTTTCTGCTTCCAATTGCATCATCACCCTTCCTGTTTCATGCTTATCGCCCACACTACTTTTGGTCTCGTTGTTGATGGATTCTTTGATGGACTCCAAACGCTCACGGATGTTGTCTATTCTTTGGGTGATGTTGGCTTCACATGCCTTGTATAGTTTTTCTTTGATGGAGGATGAATGGTTCATGCTTATTTTTTTGATTCAATTCTATGAGATTAGCACTTACAAGGTCAAGTAATTCTACCGAAACACAAAATCTAATTTTTTTGATTGGAAACCTGAATTTAACTACCGTTTTTTAAGAAGCAAAAAATTAGGCATTAGAATGCTATTACTTAAAAATGAGCGTTAAGGTTCATAAATCAAATCAGAATAAATTCTTAGAACCTATGACTAAATTAAGAATCGGTGTTATTTTTTTGGTACTTATTGTTTGTTTGCAGACTGCAATGGCACAAAACACGGAGATAGACATTGAAGCCTGTGGTAAGGATAACAATCCTGTTTTGAATCAAGCAGAAGCAGACTACTTCAATTTGATCTTGAAAGAACAAACAGGGGGGGGGACTTTGAAGGAAAACGAGTTGCATTTGCATGGAGTGATTGGGGCGAATACCTGCGAAGCAAGAGCGACTATTTTGAAGAGGATGGTAAACCAAGATTTGAGCAAAATTCAAAAATTGCCAATCAATTAATTCTGTTAAGTGGAGAAGAAAAAGCAATTCTCCCAGAATTTGATGCAATTATTGTTTCTTGGTCAAAAATAGGTGTTCAAAGCAAAAAGAGGTTAAAATTGGTAAAACGCATTGCTAAACGATATTGGCGAATCTTGAATTCGGATTAATTAATTGTTAATCATTTTTAAATACATTCGACACTGAATTTATGTAATGTATTTTGAATGAAATATTTATTGGATAATTATAAAATTTATCTAAAAACCCGATTTAGCTAATTGTATTTTTCTTTGTCAAATAGTGTGTGGAATTTAGATAGTAGAAATGAAAATAAATATCTGACTATGAGTAGATTATGTTTTTTTTGTTTTTAAAAAGCAACTTTTACCTCGTTTTTCTATGTCAAAAATGCTGTTTCGTTTCCTCTTTGGAAAGGTTATTATGGTGTTTATTTGCAGCATAGTTATTCATTAAAATATTGCTTTTTCATTAGGATAGAGTAAAAAGTCTTCAATTCTTTTAATAATTCTATGGAGTGCCAAATTACAATAATTATTTTATTGAAATTTGGTAAGGATATAAAAGAAACAGATTTTGCTTTATCAAAACCATTTTAAAACTATTTAGTACTCAATGGAGTTGGCGTGATTTCTATGACGAAATCACTTGTGGTTAATTATAGTAATTAATTATTGTCAGCATAAATTGGTAGAAAATGAAAGTAACACTAAAAGCTCATAGCCTTCATTGGCGTGGCAAAGAACGTTTGAGACTTGCTCCTGTTAATTTCACGGTTAAACAAGGAGAGATCTTTGGACTATTTGGAG
>JBGCDY010000539.1:0-3794 GCA_045105835.1 Chitinophagales bacterium | reverse complement strand
CTTCGATTCCTTACAGTCAAGACGGCAATGTATTGACCTTTGATTTGGAGGCTTTGGCGATTGGTAGATGTGGCTCGTTTACGGTCACGGATTCGGTGAGTTGTGAGGCGGTTTTGGGAAGTACGGCTTGTGTTGAAGGGCGGATTTATCCTGCTTTTTTTTTTTTTTTTTTCGATTCACTTTGGGATGGTTCGGATATTGTGGTGGAGGGGGAATGTGTGGAGGTTGTGTACATTGAGTTCACGTTGACCAACGAGGGCGAGGATATGCAGGATAGCATCGAGTACCGAATCTATGAAAACGATGTCTTGTCTGCCCTGCACAAATTGCAGTTGATGGAAGGAGAAAGCACCCAATTGAGCATTGCAGCCACAGGAGCGGCCTACCGTTTAAAGGCAGCACAAACGGCTTTTCACCCTTTGGAGAGTCAGCCGCAAGTCGTGGTCGAATTGTGTGGAGATGCGCCCTACTCCTTGGGTTTTGTGACTTCGCAGCCTAATTCCGATTTGGAGCATTTCATCGACATAGATTGCCAAGAAATCATCGGTTCTTATGACCCCAACGACAAAAGCGTGCATCCCACAGGCATTGCCGCACAACACTACATCGAAGAAGGCACCCAACTGACCTACAAAATCCGCTTCCAAAACACAGGCAGCGACACCGCTTTCAGGGTCACCATCATTGACACCCTACAAAGCGAATTTCTCGACCTCCAAACCTTCAAAATCACCAATACCAGCCATCCCTACGATGTCCGAATCACCGACCGAAACGTCCTAATCGTCGAATTCAACAACATTCTCTTGCCCGACAGCGCAACCAACGAGATTGAAAGTCATGGATTTGTGCAATACAAAATCACGCCCTTCCAAGATGCCCCCAAAAAATCCATCATCACCAACCTCGGCGACATCTATTTCGACTACAACCAACCCATCACGACCAACACCGTTTTCAACACCATCGGCATCCCCGAATTGGACGTGACTTTGCCCATCGAACTCCTCCAATTTGATGCCTATCTCGACAAGCACCAAAACGCCCAACTCACTTGGATAACCACTTCCGAAATCAACAATTCCCACTTTGAAGTCCAACGCAGCAGCAATGGCAAAGACTTTGAAGCCATCGGAAAAATGACAGGCAAAGGCACTTCAAGTGAAATTCACTCTTATCGTTTTGAAGACTACAATTTGCCTACCTATACTTCAACGGTTTATTTTCGCTTGAAGCAAATGGACTTCAATGGTCAATTTACTTTCTCCAAAGTCATTGCACTTTCTCTTCAAAATGAGGATACTGCAAAGGTTTGGTACAATGCGGCTCAAAATAGTTTTGAAGTAGTGACAGTGGAAGTTGGTGAACTGCAAATATTTGATGCTGTTGGTAGATTGGTGCGGGTTTTTGGAGTTATTGAAGGAAGTCAGGTTTTTGATTTGCAGGGATTGGAGAGTGGGGTGTATGCGTATCGCTTGCTGCAAAGTGGTTTATTGAAGGTTGGAATGAAAGGGAAGATTTTGGTGGTGGGGAATTGATGAGAATATTCGATAAAAATCGTATTTTTCGCCCTAACCAAACAACATAAATCATGGCAAGAAAAGCACGATTAAAAGATTATGTAGAAATCAAACAAGGAGAAAAAGATATACAAACCAATACATTCGACATCAGCGGTTGCAAAGGTTTTGTCACCAAAGTTGAGGAAACTGTACCACTAAGTGAAAATCGAATCCTCGAAATCAGTTGGGATATCAAAACTTTGGATAACCTTCCTGATGGATTTATTGAGTATGCCATTGCCAATGAATCTTCATTCAGTGAAACGAATGTATATGACAACCAAGTGATTGTACGTCCAAAACCGAGAAGGGAAAACAAGATAAAGAGAGAGGAAATTATCATGGATATAAAAGCATGTAATACTCCTTCAAGACTGGACGACCATGAAGAACGTATTGTGGAAATACTGAACACTAATGATTTCGAAGTTTCTTATGAAAGATTGGAAACCTACCGCAATTTTCTTCTGAAAGAATTGAGTGAACCTGTTATACTCACTGGCATCGAGGATTTTCCATGGGAAGAAAGATTTATCTTTGGTTTTGGAGACGATGATGAATACGAAGAATTAAAAAAGACAAACCCATCTTACACAGATACTTTTCAATTGATTGAAATACTGAAACCTGTCAGGTATTCTAATGATTTAAGAGCAAAAGTGAAAAGGGAATCCGACGAAAAGGTCTTTCACATAAATTTATCTAACTTAGAAGCTATCGATAATTCTTCAAACTATGCCATACTGAATGACTTTTCAATTTGGGTGGTCAATTATTGAAGGTTGGAGTGAAAGGGAAGATTTTGGTGGTGGAATTTGAGTTTTGAAGTTGAATTTCCCCTAAACCCGTTCCTTCTGCAATGCCTCCAAAGTTGAAGGTGGAATATCCTTAATTGCCAAAATCATAAACCCATCCAAAACATCCGAAAAATTGGGGTCGACATTGAAGCTGATAAATCGGGCATTTTGTTTGACATATTGCTTCAACAAAACGGGGATTTTGAAGTGGTCAGGTTCGATATCTGACACAAAATTGTCGAGGTTTTGTAGGACTCCATTGAGATTTCGCATCAAAGCCTTGAGTTCTATGTCTTTGGTTTTGACCTTGAAGGGTTTTCGGGGTTTGAGGTATTTTGCCAGTTGTTTGTTGAAGTAAAACCGCTTGACAAAGGCGACAATCAGGCTTTTGGAAAGTTGTGAATAGTATTTGCTGATGCTGACAGGACCATAAATGTATTGATAGTGAGGGTTCTTCAATAAAAAATGCAAAATTCCTTTCCACAACAAAAATAGGGGCAATCGTTGTCTTTGATAGTCGGGTGTGAGGTAAGAACGCCCCAATTCGATGGACTGTCGCATAATGGGGAAAAAACCTTTTTTGATTTTGAAGAGGCTGTGTATGTAAAAGCCCTCAACCCCCAATTTTTCAAAAATTTGGTCGCCTTCACCAATTCGATAGCCTCCTACAATCCGCTTGTCCTTGTTGTTCCAGATAATCAACTGCTTGTAGTACAAATCGTATTCGTCCAAATCTCGGCTGTTGCCTGTCCCCTCTCCTACCGTCCGAAAAGTGATTTCCCTCAAACGCCCAATTTCTTGCAGAGCATTTGGAATCTCTTTTGCAGCCGCTACAAAAACCTCATAATTTCCCTGACGGATAATTGAATTGTTTTCTTTGAGATTGGCAATGTCTGTTTCAATCAATTTTTGTGGAGTCGGGGCAGCAATGAGTACTTTTGGGCTTTCAGGATTCAAAGGATTGAGATAGAGCTGTTTCATTTCCAGCGAATAGCGCAAGGCAATGATTTTGGAGCGAATGAACTGACGGAAATGGCGGTTTTTTTTGAACTGTACTTGTTCTTTCACTTTTATCAACCTACCAATCTTTAAGGACACCTCTATTTTTTCTTTGACTGCTGGTTTTAATGCCAAATGAATAGGCAAAATTCCCAATTTTACGGATCGAATGATTTTAATAAGTCGTTTACTTTCTTGGTATTTCTTGGGTGATTTCCATTTTTTAGCCAATAAATCATTTACCAACACAAAGGCAGTCGTTCTATCCTTGAACTCCGAAAACTTAGCATCCAATTCTTTCACCTTAATTTGGGCAAGTGATATGATTTCTCTTTCCCCTTCAAAATCCTTCAATAATTTCTGAACAGCCAAGATTTCAAGATTGTCAGGTAAGGGATTGACAATGATGATAAAAGATTCATTTTTAGGCAAGTGC
>JBGCDY010000538.1:0-5170 GCA_045105835.1 Chitinophagales bacterium | reverse complement strand
ATCATTGTTATATCATTACTTTTCTTCCTTCTCAAGGGGTAAAAGAATCACCTCTAAGCTGTTTAAGATCAGGTTCTTTCAGCAAAAATCAAACTTCCCACTCGCACCATCGTACTACCTTCTGCTATCGCCAATTTATAGTCTCCCGACATCCCCATAGAGATTTCTTTAAAAGCAGCATCCTCTTTAAAAAAGGTTACTTTTAGCTTATCAAAAATACCTTTTAAGGTTTGAAACTCCCTTTGAACCTGCCCTTTATCTTTAGTAAAAGTTGCCATACCCATTACCCCAACAAGACGAATATTTTGGAAGGCTTTAAACTCGGAGCTATTCAATAATTGATGGGCAGTTTCCAAAACTAAACCAAACTTGGTTTGTTCTTCTGCAATATGAAATTGCAATAAGCAATCAATCGTTCTATCATTTTTCTTAGCTTGTTTATTGATTTCTTTTAATAACTTCAAACTTTCCACCCCATGAATAAGACTTACAAAAGGTGCCACGTATTTCACTTTATTGGTTTGTAAGTGACCAATAAAATGCCACTCAATATCTTTGGGCAAGACTTCATACTTTTTAGCTAATTCTAAGGCTTTATTTTCACCAAATATACGCTGTCCTTTTTCGTATATTTCTAAAATATGGTCT
The DNA here is from genome assembly GCA_045105835.1 of Chitinophagales bacterium. GTDB lineage: Bacteria > Bacteroidota > Bacteroidia > Chitinophagales > UBA2359 > JAUHXA01. The sequence goes on along the minus strand of JBGCDY010000538.1, from coordinate 4,522 downwards.
ATTGGTTTTGTTTTTGAAACGGCAACCAATTGTGCATTATAGGGCTTTATATCTGTTAAAATTTGTTGTAACATAAATTGAATTTAAATATAAGAGGAATGAGACAGCCTCAAAAGGCACACTAGCAAAAAATACCTTTTGAGGCAGTCTCATTCAAAAATTAAACAGTTTCCAAACGATATTTTTTATCTAGTTCAAAAAGGTAAGGAATAGACCAGTTGCGGTACTCTTCCTTCTTATATGAAGGAAGATCCTTCCAGCCTGTAATCTTTACTCGACAATCAGCTGCCCCACATTTGCATTCACTAGGAAAATGCTCAATTTGATAGTTGCGCATGGCATAATCTGCTACGATTTCTTCATTGGGTTGTATAGATTTTATCGCAACGATATCATGTCCACCAGTTTCATTTACTCGGAATCCAGCATTAGGACTGCAAGCGTGGTTGATTTTGTGGGTAATACCAGCGTGCAAAGCCCAAGTATTTTCCGCAATTTGTGCAGCATGAGAATGGTTGCCTCCAAAAATTTTAATGATTTCTCCACGCATAATAACTTGCCCCTGTTCATAAGCTTGTTTAGCAATAACCCCCTCTCCTTTTCCATCCATTCGGTTCAATTCATAGCCTTTTTCTTTGCGTTGATGCACTACTTTATTGCCATTGAGGAGATAGAGGAAGTATTCATAACGGTCACCTAAGAAGTTTTCAGCCTTTTGCAGCATATCTTCCATGGTTAAATCCGTTGGATACTTTTTGAATAAATCTGATTGCAAATAGAGCGGAAATACCTGTGAAATGGCGAGAATGTAAAACAAGTCATGATCCATTTTATAGGTTTGGCGACGAGGTCGTGACCAATCGCCATTAATATCTGTTTCGTGTTTTTTTAGTAAAAACCAATGTGGAATAAAAGCATTCCACAAATGCTGACTAATCGGTTCGATTTGGTCGAAAGGCGCATTTGGAAAATAACCCGTTAGTAACTCTGCTAATGGATCGTAGGTCAATAAATTGTCTAAGGTATATTCGTTTAAAATAGTTGGAAAGCCAAATTTGGCGATTAAACGATAAGCCGCCGTTCCGAAGTCTCTTAAGACTTGTAAAGGGCGCATATTTACAGGTAAATCTTTCAGTTTGAGGGTAGAATCTAAGTCCGTTAGGAAGACTTCTTTAGTACCAAAATTATACTCAAAATTGCTCCACTCCGAAGAATAACGATACAAACCAGCAGCAGAAAAGTCGTGTAACAATGCACCAATTTTCCTAGCTAATAAATTCATGACTTGCAAACGAGTGGTCTCCAAATGGCGCTGACCTGTAATCCCCAAAGAGTTACAAATTTTATCAAAATAAGCATCTGCTGTTGCGTCCTGACCATGGTGAACCGCTTGGCCATATTGGAAAATAGACAAGCGCACGGTATCCGCTTCGGGCGAAAGATTAACCACTACGCCCATGGGTTTGCCTTTAAATTCATATTCGCCTTCGTAAGAAATCACCATAAACGGAATCGTACTGGGCACTCCATTTTCCATTAAAATTTTAGCACTCTCGTATTCGAGCAAAGCTCTTTCGTGCAAAATACCACCGATGGGAGCAGCCTTACTATAAGCAATCATGTATTCTCCATCTTTACCAAAACCAATATGTGGAAAAGTTAACATACTAGTCAATACATCTGTAGTAGGAGGCGTAGGTTCTTCGCTATTGAGTTTGGCTAAAACGCCAGAGTGAATCTTGCCTTCGGGTTTAGGATTCCAAAAACCGATTCCTTTGATTTTAGCAGCCCTTAGGGCTTGATTTGGTAAAGTACTGACTGATGCGTCTTCTTGCAATTCATACCAGGCTGTACGCCCAGGTTGTTTGAAGGGAGGAACCTCTTCCCATCTGAGAATAGCTAGTAAATGTTTTAAATCTTGTGAGGAGATTTCTACTTCCTCAAACTGGTGCGTTATTTTGTAATTGATTTTTTTTGAAATCATTGTGATGAATTTTTTAATTAATGATACAGAAATATCAGGCTAAATAGTGGCACTTTCTATTTAGCATCGATGACTTTATTTCTGATTTAAAAATATTAAACATTTACATTCTGACTAAACTCAACCTTAAAGGGTCTTTTCTTTTTTGGTAGCAAATCCTTCAAATAATTTATTGTAGCCAAACTTATCTTTACCACGTAATAATACAGCTCTCCATTTATCAATATTAACATTTTTGAGCCTATGATAAGTGATTTGATGTCCTTCTTTGAACATTCTTTTGGTAAAAAACTTAGTGTCGGTTTTTGAAATTCTACAATTAATAGCCCATCGTGAAAGATCCGTTTGATTAGGTACGGAACCATGAATAACTCGTTCACTAAAGATAAAGAACTGTCCTGCTTTGACTTCAATTAGTTCTTCTTTTGCCTGCTCAAATGGGAAATCAATAGGCCCTTTATCATAACGATATAACTGATTCGTTGCATTTATATCTCTATTGACAACTAGAGGGTACATTTTTGTATGTGTACCTGGTATCACTCGCATACAACCTCTTTCTTTATTTGCATCTGTTAGGGCAATCCAACAAGTAACTTGATGTAATTCATCGCTATCTGGCGGATTAGCAACAGATTCCCTCATATTTTGGAGCAACCAATTACTTGATTGATGCCAAGGTGTTCCGACATTGAACCCTGGTACTTCAAAACAATCTGACCGCCATAACAATAGGTCAGGGCCTAAAAGTTGTGCACAACGTTCTGTTATTTCTGGTTTTTGGAATAATCCAAGTAAGCGTTCATATTCTAAGTGGCGGTTGGTTTTATTAACATGAGAGACTAATGTTTTTTTGTATTCTTCTGTAATCATAGAATCATCATCTTCATCGGTTGGGAACAACTCATCAGCAAGACCTGATTCTTTTTCAAATTGATATTTCCATGTTTTTGAGTTGGTTTCTAAAATAGTGTGAATTAGATATTGCCGAAAGTCTTCTGCTTCGTCAGCAGAAACCAAATCAAAAGGACCTAAATATCCATTTTCATAAAAAAACCTAATATCTTCTTCTTTTAGTTGAAATGTAGGTTTGACCTTGGCTTGCGGTTGGTAGGACTTAGGTGCTTTCATTTCGGCATAATAATCATTATAAATCCTCGTACCTCCAGACTTAAAAGCTACCCAGAACATATGAAAACTCCAGCCAACTGGCAGTTTATTTTGCAAATTATAAGGCAGCAATACATGAAGGAACTTTAACTTACTTAAAAAATAATAGTATGCTAATTTTAATGAGAAATAATAATCTCGTTTTTCTTTTTTACTCATTATAAAAAAATAGTTAGTGAATAATAAAAAATTGAATATTCCATGGTTATTGGTGTAAAGCTTAATGTGTTTTTGGGTTTTACATTATTTTATGACATGCCTAAGGTCTCACAAAATTGTCCTTTTTCTAGCCTTAGAACTCTATCAGCGACATGCCAATAAGTTTTATCATGTGATACGACCAAAACAGTCTTATTTCGCGACTTGAGTTCTGCAAGTATTTCAAAATAGTAGGTGTCTCGAAATTCAGGATCTAAATCAGCTGCAACTTCATCAAAAATAAAAATCTCCTTATCTTCTAAAATACAAGTTATCAAAGCCAACCTCTTTTTCTGACCACTTGATAATTTGATATTCGTAAAACCTCCATTACGATAAGCAGTCTTACTTTCTGGTAAACCCATTTTTAGTAAAAGCTTTCTCACCTTTTCAGCTTCTATATCCTCTATTCCATACAGCTTGTCAAATAGATGGAAATCAGTAAATATAGTCGCAAATAATTCACTATATTGATGATAATTGGAATTGTTTATCAGTATTCCTTGTTCTCCACTTTCTATATCTTTATCAATAGATATACTACCTCTTTGAGGTTTATAAAGCCCCGTAAACATTTTTAAAAAAGTAGATTTTCCTGCGCCATTTCCTCCAGTAATAAAAACAATTTCGCCTTTGTTGATTTTCAAATTCATAGGTCCTATGAAGAAAGCATATTCCGCATTATTATGCTCGTATTTATACATTAATCCTTGCAGATGAATATTTTTTTTAAATGAAATTGGTTTTTCTTTTTCTTGTATAATAGATGTGTGTGTGTGTTGTGTCTTCTGTAAAGCAAAGTCAAGTTCTTTTTCTAAATCTAAAATGTTTTTTGTCCCATTATTGGCAATAGCTAAACTTGGAATGGCATTTAAAATAGCTTCAATTGGCCCCAAAATAAATAATATCGCAGCCGTAATTTTTATAATTGTATCAGCATGCTCTTCCACGCCGTTTTCGAATGTTAATTCTAAAACTCTGGGCGAATTAGAATCTGGATATACGTATGTTCCGATTGACCCATTTCCAGTGAAAATCGGCAATGGAGTCTCGTGCGGCAATGATTCGCAGGCCAAGGGCGAATTGCTGGATACCCTGCCAGACAACGCCGTGCGGATGCTCGTAGAGCGTCTTGATGCTTCTGGCGGTGTTACATTCGGCTCTTCCAAA
>JBGCDY010000537.1:0-6173 GCA_045105835.1 Chitinophagales bacterium | reverse complement strand
TATCAGGATGTCCTTCTGATACTGATTCTGAAGTAAATACGTATGACATCTGTATTGTTGTTTTATTTATGGAAAATTTTGAAATTTTAAGCCACAAAATTAGTAAAAAATACCATCATTCGATTTACCTTTTTATACCTTTTCCGTTATAGTATTCAATAGCGGAGATATTCTTTATAAAAGTGATGCAATCCATCCTAGTAATCGCCGTTATTGTTGTAAATTTGCCATTCGTATAATTTTTAAAAAATCAAGTAGTCATGCGAAAAATAGTTTTACTCGTACTTTCCTTATTTATTACTTACACAGGGTATGCCCAGTGTCCAGACGCTGGTACTATGCCAAGCGACCAACAACTAGTTTGTGCCGAAAACATTGTGAACCTAAGCAGCAGCAATTTTAGCTTGGGAATGAACGATGTATTGGTATATGCCGTACACACAAGCCCAACAGGAACTCCAGGAACTATTCTTGGAATCAACAATACAGGCAGCTTCAATTTTACAGACTTATCTGACGAAGCTAGCTACAATACCGAATATTATATCTCTGCTGTTGCAGGTCCAGATGAAGATGGAGATGGCATTCCTGACCTAGAAAGCGATTGTCTTCGTGTTGCGACAGGAACTCCAACCGTCTTTTTAGCACCTATAGTTCTCGAAAGATGGGCAGACTGCAACCTAATAGACCTGGATTATGAAATTCATTTCACTATTTCGGGAGGATTGCCTGAATACGATACAGGTAGTCAATATAGTGTTACGGGAATTATTGGCGAATCCTATACTTTCGCTCAAGCGCAAGTAGGAGCTTCAGTACTTTTGGGTGAAAATGAGGAATTCTTTCTTGATGTAAACGACGATTTATGTTTTGGCAGCATAGCAGGAGTAGTTACTTGCTCCAAATGCCCTGCCGAAGATGCAGCAGGAGTGATGCCAAGTGCACCAAGGTATGCTTGTACAGGAGGCAGTATTTCAGCGACAGCCAATAATACGAACTTTGATGCAGCACGTTCTTTGGTCTATGCACTTCATTCAGGTAGTGATACCAGTTTGGTCAACGTGATTGCCTTCAATAATACAGGAGAATTCCTTTACGATGATATCAAAGAAGACATTCTATTGAACCAACGCTACTACATTTCGGCTGTTGTCGCATTGAATGACAACAACGGAGATCCACTATTAGATATAAGCGACGATGAGATTTGTTTGAGAACTGCAAAAGGTACACCTGTATCCTTTGTCACTCCAATTGACATAACAGTAGTAGAAAATTGCAATCCAGAGACAGGTATTGCGTCTTTGACTATCAGTGCCGATGGAGGTGCACCCGCAATTGACAATACTCAAATTTACTCTGTATTGGTTGGAAACACAGATTTCTCTTTATTGAGCAATGGCACATTGACGCAAGGTTCTTATACTTTTGAAGATCCTTATACAGTGACAGTAACAGATGCTGCAGGTTGTGAAAAAGAAATGTCGGGAAGCATCGAATGCGAATTGGTGAACAGTACACCAAGCTTAGAAACTCCTAACTTCAAACTAAACTACCTTGCTCCAATGCCTGTAAACAACCAGGTGGTTTTGGACTTTTCTGCAAAAACTACTGGTGATGTAGCCATTCAATTGTTCAGCGTAAGTGGTCAATTGGTACACACACAAGGTTTTGAAGCACGATTAGGAGACAACAAAATCGAGATGAGTTTGTCGCACCTTAGTAGCGGCATGTATTTCCTCCAATTGAACACCATTGAAGGAGTTATCGCAACAAAATTGATGAAAGACTAAGTCAGAAATCAAATTCAAAGAATAACTTAGAAATAGCTCCTCCAAATAAATTGGTGGGGCTATTTTTTTTAAATTACTTTTGCCCCTCAAAATTCATTCTTTCATATTTAACTTTCCCCTTCAAAAAATGACCAAAAAAAGAATAGCGATTTTCATCTCAGGCAGAGGCAGCAATATGAAAGCCATCGCAGAACAAGCCCAGTCAGGTATCTTAAAAGATTGTTGCGAAATCGTTTGGGTACTCGCCAATAAAAAAACTGCAAAAGGATTGGAAACTGCCGCAGAGATGAACATTCCAACGGTTTGCATTGAATCAAAAGGCAAAAAACGCCAAGGTTTTGATCAAGAGATATTGGATTTTTTAGCTCCACATGAGATTGACTACATCGTTTTGGCAGGCTTCATGCGAATCGTTTCTCCTGTTTTGGTCAATGCCTACCCCAACCGAATCATCAACATCCACCCTGCGGACACGCATCAATTCAAAGGTTTGGGAGCCTATGAATGGGCTTTTGAAAACCAACTCGAAAGTACCAAAATCACTGTCCACTATGTCGATTCAGGCGTAGATACGGGAAACATCATCGAACAGAAAACAGTGGATTTAAAAGGTGCAGATACTTTACACAAAATTGAAGTAAGGGGATTGAAGGTCGAACATTCTTTTTATAGTGAGGTATTGAAGCGGGTATTTACCTCCTAAACGAAAACTTTGTCAACGGTCGCAGACCTTGACAACAGTTAAAATTACAAGCTCATTTCCTATTCATTCCCAACGTGTTGCACTACATTACCAGTCGTTTCAAACGACAATATAGTACACTCTCGTCGCAGACCATAGCCGTCAAGCTAAGAAGGAGAAAGATGTGTAGGATGCCCCAAAGGGGCTAAAGCAATAGCGTGGGGCATCGCCCTGCGAAGCAAAAAAAGGAAATACCAGCCCTGAAAGGGCGAAAGCAAAGAAGATGGCTGAATGCTTTCGCCCTTTCAGGGCTAATGTTACATTTATACTTAATCCACAGGGCAACGCCCTGTGCTATTGCTAAAACCCTTTCAGGGTAAATAAACAATATTTTTCCTTATCTTGACGGCTATGGTCACAGACGAGCGCGAGACTTAAAAACTTTCATCCATCGTTCCAAATCCACACTCAAAAAGCCCGATACACACAACCCCCAATATTATCCGCCTTTGCACCTGTCACCGAACTCAAACAATTCGCTTCTTTTCTCATTCGTAAAGTTGCGACAAAACCCATAATCAACGCTTCTTTGAATTCAACCACTTTTCGGTTGGGAATGACGACTTTGACGGGGGCATAGTGAGCGATGCGCTCCATCAAAAACACATTCAAAGCTCCCCCACCTGTTGCCAACAAACTATCTGGATGCTCTTTATCGTAAGTGATGCCTTCTCGTTTGTATATTCCTTTGATTTCCTTGGCAAGTTGGATCGCAATGTGCTCTACAGCAGTCCTCAAAAAATCTTCAATGGGTGCATCACTTCGATTGAAAATGGGCATAAAAGCCTCATTTATCCAAGTACGCCCCAAGGATTTGGGGTAAGGTTTGGAGTAATAGGAAGCAGCATTGAGGTCTTCCAATAGATAAGGGTCTATTTCTCCGCTTCTCGCAATATGTCCGTCTTTGTCGTAGTCTACCTTCAATACATTCGCCAACTGATTGAGTACCATATTGGCGGGTGAGGTATCGTAGGCTACGATTTTGTGGGGATTGACCTTGCAGGAAATATTGGCGATTCCACCCAAATTGAGGCAAAAACGGTGTTGACTGAAAAGGTGAATGTCGCCAATCGGTACAATTGGTGCGCCCTCTCCCTCCAATGCCACATCGCAGGTTCGAAAATCACAGACCACAGGCAGTTTGGTTTTGGCAGAAATTGCTCCACCGTCTCCAATCTGGTTGGTGATGAATTTTTCGGGTTGGTGAAAAGTTGTATGTCCATGAGAGGCAATGAAATCCACTTTTCCTTGCAGTTTATGGCGTTCGATAAACTCATTGATGAGGTCGCCCAAATAATGCCCAAAAAAGATGTGGGTTTTGATAAAAGTCAGTGCATTTTGTTCCATCAATTTGCTGAGTCTCACCTCCCATTTGGGTGGAAAAGGAATGGTTTCTGCCTGCAAAATGTCAAATTTCCAGCTTCCATTTTCTTCTTCAAAGTGACAATATGCCAAATCTACTCCATCCAGTGAACTTCCTGACATGATTCCTATTGTTCTATATATCTTTGTCATCTTTTTGTTTTTATTGATTCTATGACTATATTCTGAAAAGACAATCATCTTAAAAAGATGAAACTACCGAAGTCTCGGCTCACAGTGTCAGTCATTCTTTTTTATTTAAAAACGAATATATCACAATTCATCCTTATTGCACAAATTACTTTATAACTCTATTTGTGACTTTCAGTATTTAACTGTACTTTAGCTATCACAAATTAGCAAAACCTATTTTCACAAAGTTAAAAACCTTTTAATGAGCATATTAGAAGAAAAAATTATTAAGTTAGATAAGACTTATATAGATTTGACCTTTTTGTTGAATTGCCTCAAGGAGGTATTGCAGGAGAATGGACGGGCAGATTTGGCTGCGGCTGTTCCTTGGATTAACAAACCTGAAAACAAACACCCTCGAAAGATAAACAATGAACTCTTGCAGATTTATTCAATTGCTTTTCAGTTGTTGAATATGTCGGAAGAAAATGGTGCAGTACAGGTAAGGCGACAGATGGAAAATCAAGCTTTGGAGCAGGGCAAGGCTCGCATCAATGGTTTGTGGGCAAAAAGCTTGGAGATGCTTTTGGAGCAAGGAGTGAGCGGTGAACAGATTGCATCGTATTTGCACAAAGTGCGGGTAGAACCTGTTTTTACAGCGCACCCTACAGAGGCAAAACGGGCAACGGTTTTGGAGCATCACCGTGAGCTTTACAAACTAATTGTGAAGCGAGAGAATCAGATGTATTCTGCCATCGAACAACAGGGAATCAAGCGAAACATCAAATTGGTGATTGACCGATTGTGGCGAACAGGGGAGATTTTTGTGGAGAAACCCGATATTGATTCGGAGCTTCGCAACATCTTGCATTATGTGATGAACGTATTGCCTGAGGTTATTCCGATTCTTGACCAAAGGCTGATACAGGCTTGGGAACGAGTGGGTTTAGACCCCAAAATGATTCAAGAGGCTACCAAAATGCCACGGGTTTCTTTTGGAAATTGGGTCGGGGGCGATAGAGATGGGCATCCTTTTGTGACGGATACGATTACCAGAAATACGCTGCAAAAGCTGCGATTGTATGTGGTGGTTATCATTCGCAGAGAGTTGATGAGACTAATCAAACGATTGAGTTTCACCTGTGAATTGCAGGGTACGATTCCAGCCATGCACCAACGCATGGAAAGCATCATCGAAAGTTTGGGAGCAGAAGGAGTGGAAGCTTTTGAGCGAAACAAGGGAGAGGCATTTCGACAGTTTGCCAACTTGATTGCCCACAAATTGCCTGCGGATGTGCAAAGAGAACACATCACCGAATTGAAGGAAACAGCAGCGAGTTATAAAACAGATGCGGAACTGTTGGCAGATTTGCAGCTGCTGCAAAAAGCATTGGTGGCTTATGGGGCGGAAAAAATCGCTTATACGGATGTGAATGAAGCGATTCGAATTGTGCAAACTTTTGGTTTTCATTTGGTTCGTTTGGATATTCGCCAAAACAGTGATTTTCATGACAAGGCGGTTTCGGCTTTATTGAAGGCGGCAAATACAAGAAAGGACACCGATTTTGGAGATTGGAGTGAGACGAAACGTTTGGAATTTATTGAAGGAGAACTTCTTTCGGCTCGACCTTTTACTCACCCCAATACAGAATTGCAGCAAGAAGCCCATGCGGTGAGAAGTTGCTTCAAAGTTTTGGCAGACCATATTGAAGTCTATGACACACAGGCTTTAGGAGCTTTGATTGTGAGTATGACTCGTACCTTGTCGGATTTGTTGGCGGTGTATTTGTTGGCGAGAGAGGCTGGTTTGATTAAACAAACAGAGGCTGGTTTGGTGTGTGTACTGCCCGTTGTGCCTTTGTTTGAGACGATTGGAGATTTGCAGAACAGCCATGAGGTTTTGGGAGCATTTTTGAATCACCCTTTCACAAAACGAAGTTTGGCGTATCAACAAAAGTTGAGTGGCGAATCCGAAATGGTGCAGCAGGTGATGATTGGGTACAGCGACAGCAACAAGGATGGTGGAATTTTGGCGAGTCAGTGGAACTTGTTTGATGGCGAAAGACGCTTGGCGAATGTGGGCAGAGAGTATGGAGTGAAGGTTCGGTTTTTTCACGGCAAAGGAGGAACAATCAGTCGAGGCG